>NZ_JAKZGV010000085.1:0-7038 GCF_022557375.1 Shewanella sp. MM_2022_3 | reverse complement strand
ATAGAGCACATATTTATATAATATATACATCTGATATATATTGGTTTGTGAAAGCTAAATACATCAATCATATCCAAAACGCCTAGTTTTTTAGTGGTGTAGGAAACTTATAATGATAAATCATAGTTTATATAAAAATTATCGTAATATAAAACCACCTCAACAAGGAAGAGGTGGTTTTTCAATTTTAAATTTATAAAAATGACCCATTAAGGCGTTACAAAATCAAATTTCAAGTGACATCCTTGGCAGTAATTATCAGATTTTTGGTGAACATGATGGCACTTAGCACAGTCAGTTTCGGTACTGAAGTGGCGATTGTTATGTGGATTTGTTGGTTTAAAATTCTCAGTTTTTACCGCTAACTTAGCGGTATTATGGCACTGCACACATTTCAGCATAGGCACTGCTTCACGGGTTTCCCCTTGATGACAGCTAGTACATTTTAGGCCCTTGGCCATGTGAGTTTGATCAAGTAGTTGTTCTGCGGCAAAGGTGCTGCTAGCCAATAGGCTTAATGCCAGTGAAAGAATAATCGTTAAGTTCTTCATAATTTGATCCCGTTATTCATTTTGAAAGATGCCTTATATAGGCACCTGTATTGATGACCTTATAACTTGGCGACATATTTGCCGGTTAAGTAGCCGAAGGTGTAGCAACGACCTAAGGACAAACCAAATACCGTTAATGGATAGTCAACGCCACCGTAGAAACCGCCCCCCATGTTACCTACGATGAACAAGCCACCAATGGGTTTACCATCTGCATCAAGGGCTTGATGGTTTTCGTTAACTAATACGCCCGAAGTGATTGCTGATAGGCGCATGCGACGGTGAATACCATAGAATGGAGCCTTTAACACGGGAGCCATTTTGCTTGGTGCTTTACCAAAGTCCTCGTCCCGTCCGGTTTTGCATAGCTCGTTGTAACGGTTGACGTTTTTCACGAAGGTTTTAGGATCGCAACCTAATTTCACCGCTAATTCTTCTAGGGTGTCAGCCACGAAGGTATTGATTTGTGATGGGAATACACCTTTCTTCTCAGAAGGATCCTCTGGCATGTAGTTTTTCAATTCTTCAGGTGTATAGGCTTTACCTGGCCAGTTTTTGGCTTGCTCCATATAGTTAGAATCGAAAACTTGAGAGTAACAACCTTGGTCAGCTTCGCTGCGGAGGTAATTATTCATCAATGACATTTCTACTGCTTCGTTGACGAAACGTTCCCCTTTACGATTTACCACGAGGAATGGCATGTCACACATTGCCGCCGGACCTGCGTCAAAGTCGTGGAGCATTTTTGTGTGACCAGCAGGTTCGATCACGCCGCCCGCCCAATACGCCATGACAAAGCCGTCACCGGTTCTATCCATTTGCTTGCGCTCAAAGTTTTTCAGATCGGGAATGAAGAAGTCACACATGGCTTTGTTATTTTGGTAGTCACCTGCAGCCAAAATCACCCCCTTTTTAGCCATAAACTTATGATATTTACCATCACGATTTTGGGCGATGACCCCAATCACCTTACCTGTAGTATCTTGGATCAGCTGGTTAGCAGGAGTGTTAAAGAAGAATTTGACCCCTGCTTTTTCGGCAGTTTTTGCCAAAGCACGCATACCGTCACCTGCGGTATAAGGCTTAGGACCAAAGAATGAGGTCACAAACTCCAGTGGATATTCGGTAATACCCTTTATACCGTGCTGTGGCTTAGTTCCTTGATCAACAACAGAAGCACCGCCTTGTTTCGCGCGATCAATAACCCAAGATACAGCTTCGCCTGAATTGTAGGCCCAGCTTCTCAGTAGTGCTGGGTTGCTGCGGTGGGCGTTGTCGGCCATTAAGCGGTTTACCAGAGCTTCAATACCTGCTTTATCGCTCTTTTTCAAATCTAAGCCAGAGCCTGTGTTTCCCTGTGCGACAACGATTGCTTGTTTCTGGAGAACGGCAACCTTAGCACCGTTTTCTGCTGCCGATAATGCAGCTGGAACACCAGAGGCTCCAGCACCCACCACAACCACATCGAAGGTTTGGGTTGAAGCAATTTCACTGTCAGGAATTGCCTTTGGTTTAGGCATAAACTCCAGTGTTGCGTGACCGATTTGTGCATATTCCTGGGCGTGTGTAGAAACTGGTGAAGCACTAGCAGAACCTGTTAATCCTGCAAAGGCTAAGCCACCGGTACCAATAGCAGCGCGGGTTAAGAAGCTTCGGCGTGATAGACCATTCTGCAAAACATGTGCGGTATATTGGTCAATTTCTCTCGATTCTTTACTCATTTTCATTACTCCGTTGACTATATCGTTAGGCTATATTCGCTCTGAATAACGACATAAGATTTGGCCAAGGGTCTGACTGGCAAACGGCTCGTTAGCCAAGTGACAAAGGCCTAAAAAAAAGGGGTGTATCCAAAGGACGTTAATACACCCTGTAAGTAGGCGCATGGGAGCGCGCGAATTAATGACCTAAAGCGAACTTGTAAGTCAGGTATAAGCGGAGATCGTTGAGATCTTCCTTCTGGTCAAAATCGACCATTGCATAGCGTGCTCTCACACCTAAGCCCTCAAAGACACCGCCAAACTTATAGGTCACTGAGAAGTTGGTTTCGGTAAAGTCATTCAGACTTTCGGGAGAGTCATAATCGCCGAAGAAGGCATAGGCGCTTAGTCCCTTAGCACCGACTTGGCCGAAGTCGTATTCCAGTTTTAAGGCGTTGACTTCTTCATTGGCGAGCGCGGATTGGTATACCTGTTGAATCACAACCTTGTCGTCGCCCCATGGCGTCAGCACAGTATCGTCACCAGTTTTAGCGAACATGTATGTGGCATCTACGCCAGCAAATTTAGCCCCTAAATGGAAACCATATTGATAGGTATCCAGTTCACCGGCGGATTTATTGCCCGTTGCCTGTTGATTGAGATAGGAAGGAATGAAATACAGATTAGCGGCACCCAATTGGGTCGAAAGATTTACCTTGGCATAGGTCTGTTGGAATACATCTTCCATATAGTATTGCCAGAGGTTGACCTGGGTTTTCACCGTTTCAAATGGCAGTTGATATTTGGCGCCAACGGCGTACATCGGATTATCTTCAACATCAACGACATTGCCGGTATTACGTTTGACTTCGGCTTTTACCGCCTCACTCACAGAGATAAAGCGTTCGTCGGTCCATCCCATAGAATCGGTGATGTAGAGTGCTGATAGTGTCAGATTTTCAATGCTGTGGTTTTCGGCTGAAAAGCCACGGTAGGTACGAGGTATGGCGCGGATATCATGGGGATTCATCATTGGGGTGCGTAGCTCTTGGGCTCCTAATCTGAATTGAGTATTCCACCAATCGCCCTGAACATAATATTCCTGCATACGATTGACACTTTGATGATCACCATTCGCATCTCGACCCACTAAGTTGTAAACCGCATCGGAGTCGTTAACCCAAATCGGGTTTGCAGAGGCGAAGCTAGTGCCGATACTCAAGCCATTCACTTTTGCAGTATTGTAATAGAACAGACCACCTAGTGATGTGGTGTGTTGGGTAGTGGTACCTTCATCAAAATCTTTAGTGAAATCTAAAAGACGTAACTCACCTTTTACAGTGCCTTCACTGAACATCTTGTCGATAGTGGTGTCCGCAACTGCTGGTAACGCTAGTGCTGACAAAACGACCAAGGATAAATAAGACTTTTTCATCATCATCTCTTCCTATTATTTGTAGCCTAAAGCGATTTTTAGGCTTTTCAAAAGTCACCAATGTCTTTTGTCAAATGTATGACGTATTACCTGTTGTATCAATTGGATTATTTGAAATGTGAGAATGAAGTTGCGAAAATCGAGGAGATGTAACTTAGATCAACAAAAAATCAATGCAGAGAATCCGGAATTTTGCCAATGGTTAGGTGCTAATTTTATTGAAAGCAGCTTCAGCTTTAGGAATATGGCTTTGTTAAAAGTATTTTTAATTCAATTTGTTATGTTTGATATCTGGTGCGGCGACAGTCGCGCGCCCGATTAAAATAGATGAGCCTTTTTAGTAAAATATTAGTCGGATTGAGATGATGATTATTCATACATCAGTTTGATTTATGATAGGATTTCAAATTAATTTTGATTCGAGAAGATAATTTGATTTCCTTCAAACCGATTAAGCAGCTAAGAGCATCGACAGAAGTTGGCCAGCAATTAAAAGAAGCCATTTTTGAGGGCAGGTATAAAGCTGGAGAAAAGCTTCCTTCAGAGCGGGAGTTAATCGATCTGTTCATGGTCAGCCGTACTGTGGTCAGAGAGGCTATAAAAATACTTGAAGCGAGTGGTTTGGTAGAAATCCGTCAGGGAGCAACAGGGGGGGCCTTTGTTAAGCAGATTAACTTCGAACGCATAAGCAATGCCTGTCAAGACCTATTAACAATGGGAAAAATGTCCTTACCTGAAATTATCCAAGTTCGAATGTTGCTTGAACCACAGGTTGCTCGTTTGGCTGCGAGAAATTGTACTGTAGAACAGGCGGCCAAGTTGCAAGAGGCCAGTAAACATGAAAACGATACATTAGAATATCCAACGACTGTGTTATTACGCTCTCAAGTACATTTTATTTTGGCTGAAATTTGTGGCAATCGTTGCTTAGAAGCTATAGCCAAATCGCTACTGCTATTACTTCGTCAAAATACTTTAAGCTTTGAACCGCCGACTGATGAAATCCATCCCGCGGGGCTACATGACAAATTAATCCAAGCTGTCGTTGATGGAGATGAAGATAAAGCTGAGGTTGAAATGCGCCTTCATTTGATCGATTTTGGCTTTCGAGTAGCTGAAGCTGAAGGAAAATATAAAAATTGCCCAGTCAGTTGATATGATTTTATAAAGACTAATTTATTTGTCTTCAAAACTGCCAGCCTACACGGATAATACGGAGTTTTTTGAATGAGGAATAACTATTAAATTGCCACTTAAAGACCAATTAAGTGGCAATTTATATATTGATTCTATTCAGGAACTACGCAGGTAAAACTTGCTGCACTTTCAATATCGCCAGTGCCATTATACTTAGCAATTTGTGGGAATGGGCAAAGTGGACGAGTACGTGACTTTGACCAGTCAACAGGGAGCTCAGTATTATCCCCACGAACGGATGCTAGAATTTCTGAGGGGGTAACACCATTTTCGACCCAGTTTACTAAAGCATCGACCATATTAAACTTATCTGTCGTCGGTCCTTTCCCACAGTGCCCCATACCTGGTATTAAGTATAACTTCGTAAACTCGGAAGCTTTACCTGAGTTATTACTATCTAACTCTTTATACCAATTTACAGTATCGTTTGCTGAAAATACTGCATCAGAAGTGCCGTGGAATACCATCATTTTTGCCCCCCTTTCTTTTAACGTTGAAAGCTTTGTAGCCTCAGGCGGTGCCATAAAATCATAGCCTGATTCAGTATAAAGGGAACTCGTGTTATGAATTCGCTCGGCAAACGTTTCTACGGAAGTTGACAGAATAAACGAAAGGGCTGACTGTTCATTATCATCGAATGGTGTTGGTGGAGTGCTAAATACATAGCCAACAGAACCAGTGTCTCGGGTTAGTGCCATATTGTATTCCCAACCAGACCAGTCATTAGCACTGATGCCTGCATCATAGGGGAAGTTAGCATAAATAGACTCGCCAGTTCTGATGTTATGCGGCCCCGCCATGATATTACTAAGCACTTCTTTTTGTGTTGAACTTAAGCAGGTACCATCTCTTTCACCAGAACAGGTTGGTACATCACGATCAAGATCAAAGGCCTTTTGACAAGCATAAGTATTGTTAATCATTCCATCATTTAAACCATCTAAACTGTCACATTGTTTGAGAAGTTGCTGTGATACAACTCCTAACTCTTCTTGAGTGATAGCTTTTTGTAATGTTGCTAAAATCTCCGAACCGTCTTGATTATAAGTGACTAATTTTGAGTATTGTTGGACACCGTAGAGTTGACTCACAGCAGCGTTAGGTAAGTGTAATCCTGGGTTTCCGACAATAAAACCATCATACATGTCAGCATAACGGCTTGCTGCTACCATTGTGTGACGTCCGCCGTTCGAGCAACCAGCAAAGTAGGATCTATCAGGCTCTTTACCATAAGCAATTTTGATTAAGCTTTTAGCCATAGGTGTTAATTCGGCAACAGCGTTATATCCGTAATCAAGCCGAGCCTGTGGGTCAAATCCAAATTGTGGAGCAGGAGTAGGGTGCCCAGCATCAGAGCTGATAACTGCAAAACCACTATTTAATGCTGCAGAATCGCTCCCACCGGCAAATATTAATCTTCCAACCGCTTTAGAGACAGAGCCATCAAGCCCACCATTTGCTTGGTAATAAAAGCGACCATTCCAATCTTTTGGTAAACGCATTTCAAAACCAATTGCATATTTTGTGTCTGCTTGACCGTTCTGTCCAAGACCTATTCTTTCATTCATGTAACCTTTAATGACACAATGTTCAGGTGCGGAGTAGCTTTCAGTAGAATTATATTGAACTTTACCCGCTGCAACCATTTCAGAACTTGTGATGACAGTATTCTTGAAGTCAAATTGTGAAGCTATATTACTGCAAATATTGAGAGTTGCTGGTGTTGCAGGAGATAGATGTGGGCTTGGAGGTGTTGATTCATTATCACCACATGCACTAAGTAAAAGACCTGATAATATCATTGAGGGAACGAGTTGGCTTTTTATTTCCATGTTAAAACTCCATCTTTAATAGGCTAAATACCTGATGTATTAAAAAATGGGTGTATCCAAAAGGACTTGATACACCCTTGAATAGGCGCAGGGAAGCGCGAATTAGTTTCTTTATGCAAATCGGTGAAATGTCCCTCTTGAGTAGATACAACATTCCATAAAGCTAGAACGTAACTAAACTCTTGAAACAACTCATGAATTATCTATCTTTAAATGTTTGTTTTATAAGAGCTTATTAAAGAAAAATTAAAGTAAACAACGATTAATCACCTCTTTTGGTTATTTGCAACTTGATGTATTTTTACTCAATAACTGTGATATGT
>NZ_JAKZGV010000084.1:0-8035 GCF_022557375.1 Shewanella sp. MM_2022_3 | reverse complement strand
CTCGGGTGGCTTTATTACCTTTAACGCTTTGCCCCATTCATTTAGCTTTGCCAAGCAAGCTAAAATACGGCCGAGCAATAATACCTTGAGTGATTCAAGAAGAAGCGAACCAATGACCTAGGCCGATATTGCCAATGGTAAAACTGGCGTCACATCTTTAGCCTTAGAGATTTGCCAAGAGAACCCAGCAAGAAACGCCTTTCCCGCCTTTATTCCTTGCAGGTAATCAATCCGTAAATCCGCATCTGTGCTACCTAACAGCTTACTCTGTAATGGTGACTTCGCAAAAATCTGCACAATTTCAACATCATCGGGAGGATTGGCAATAAAGTCTAGCTCGGCCTGATAGGCCTCTTCATGCTGCACTAAGTAATCAATGGTCTTAGGGCAAAAACCTGAGACGCAGATCCACGACTTGAGTTTATGTACCCAAGCGGATTGGGCTTGAAAATCCTCATTCACCGTTCTGACCACCACAATTTTGCGGGCACCCCGTTTATACGCCTCACGCACGGGTAGCGGCGCCGCTAAGCCACCATCGAGGTAAAAGTCTTGCTCGGGTTCGAGTGTCGCATCGCTATGATTAGCAGATCCAATCCCTAACCAAGGTGTTAACTTCACCCCTTGTTTATATAAAAAAGGCAATGCGCTAGAGGCTTTAAGTAGTTCACGCCAGTGATCGTGGTTGGTTGGGCTCAAAAAATACCCTTGGCGATCGCTGACTCGCGTGGTGGTGATAAGAAGTTCTCGCCCACGGAGGGATTGACTCGCCGCGGCTAAATCTAGCTTAAAGCTTCCACGTTGAATCTGGTCAAAATACCAGTCGAGATCGATCACATTGGCGCCAATCAGACCTCGTCCTAATTGATAGAAGCGTTTATGACGCGTTAAGCCACGGATAAGTTTTTTAGCGTATCCCTTTTGCCTAGCTAAGAAACTCGTCAAGTTTTGCGAGCCAGCGGAGGTACCAATCAATAAATCGAAAGGGTCGAACTCCGCATCAAGCCAAGCATCGAGTACGCCTGCGGTAAAAATACCGCGCTGACCACCACCCTCTGCAATTAACGCCACTTTAGGCGCGGTAACAGATTGAGAAGCTGAGGATAAATGGTTAATCGGCGGCATAACTGACCTTATCGCAATGGAGAATAGATAAGCCCAGTCTAAACAAAGAAAGTCATAGTAAAAAACGGATAGAATCTATTGTTGTAATCGATAAATAAATATAAGAAGCGTTTTGCGTGAATTAAAGCACTTTAGCAACGATGCAATACTCGCATACATAGTTAAAAGCTATAGGTAACGTTGCTTGTAGATACAATGCGTTGCATATGCAATCTAAGCCCGCGAATCGTCACGCTGGCTTAGATTGCACTTGGTTTCTTAACGTTAGAACTTATGGCTCAGTTCAAGCGTGACATTGCGCGGCTCACCGGGGAAATGGCCATTGCGCTCACTAAAACCGCTGACAGCATATTCCTTATCGAAGATATTCTTCAGATTTACGCGCACTTGGGTTTGGTCCCACTGGGTCGTCCAGCTCATATCAAACACCGTATGGGGTTTTACCGTTTGACCATTGAGACTAAATTGCTCGCCTACATAGTCCATCCCAAAGGCAATGGCGGAATCAATCGCTTGAATATCGTAGCGCGTCCATAGCCCTGCTTGATGGCGCGGCGCATTGGCAAAGTGTTTGCCGTCGCCAAAGGTGTTGGTTAGGCTGTCGTTGGTCACGCCTTTAATCACTTCGGTATCGTTATAGGCATAGTTAGCCGTTACGGTAAGGTTATCTGTGAGATCGCCCACCAGCGTCCATTCCACCCCTTGGCTACGTACTTCGCCAAAATTAACTAAATTCGGAATACCATCGTCATCCCCAGTATCTAAAGGGTTAGCCTGGGCCACATTTTGTTTTTCAATGCGATAGAGTGCAAGCGTGGTCATAAACTGGCCATCGAGCCACTCGTTTTTCATCCCAAGTTCTATTTGATTACCAGTTTCGGGATCGAGTGCGCCGTCGCTTTTGATGCTCTCTTGATCAGACAATGCTGCCGGATTGAAACTCTCTGAGTAGTTCAAGTAGAAAGACATCGCATCGATTGGACGATAATTCAATCCAGCCCTTGGGGTAATGGCATTATCGCTAAAGGAGAATCCGGTCTTTTTATCGTAATCATCAAACTGGCTGAAGCGTAGACCCGCAATTAAAGACCACTGCTCGTTGAAATGCAGATGCTCTTGCAAATAGAGGCCAAAACGGTTGGCACGGGTACCGTCGGTATCCATGTCTTTCAACTGATAAGCACTTGGGTTTGTTTCGCCGTAATTCAGCTCAAAGATATTCAGATTACCCACGCCTTCCTTACTGGTCGCCAACTTGTAACGGTACTCGGTTTCAACATAGTGATAATCACCACCAAACAGGAACTCATGCTCAAAACCTAAGGCGTTAAAACGATAGACAAAATCATTGGTTAAACTGATTTCGTCATTGGCACGGGATTGGACACGATATTCACGTTTGATCGTACCATCTGCGCTGTTTGCCTTGCCATCACCGTTCACATCGACCCAACCACGGGATTCGTGATATTGCTGATCGGATTCATTATTCAGGTAACGAATTTGAGTTTTTACCGAAAAAACATCACTAAATTGATGATCGAGAATCGCTTGCAGCACCAAGGCATCCATTTTCTGGAAATCGCTTTTCTCGTTGGCATTGTAGGAAGGATCGACAAGGAAATTACCCGCATCATCCACGGGTACGCCACGGAGTCGATTGCCACCCAAATCCTGCCTTATCAGATCGAAGGTGGTGGTGAGCTTGGTATCTTCACTGATTTCATAGAGTAAGCCACCAGCCACTTCGGCATTTAAGCTATCGGCATTGTTACGAAAGCTATCTTCCTGCTGATAGTAGCCCCCCAATCGATAGGCTAAATCCTCAGTTAAACCGCCAGTGAAATCCAGCGAGCCGCCCATCATGTCGTAGCTACCCGTGCTTAGGGTGAGATCTTTACGCTCGATAAAGGTCGGTTTCTTCGTCACATAGTTAATCATTCCGCCGGGTTCACCGCCGCCATAGAGTGCCGATGCAGGGCCTTTTAATACTTCAACCCGCTGTACGTTGAACAGTTGTGGCACCGAAAATCCCGAATACGGGTCGCCACGTACACCATCGTAAAACACGTTGGCATCATCGCGAAAGCCACGAAAGGTCACGCCGGAATAGCTAAATTCACTCACACCGGCAATGGAGCGGTATAAGTCAGTGATGTTACGAGCGGCTTGATCGTCAATCAGTTGCTCGGTCAGTACTTGTACTGACTGCGGCAATTCCATCACATTGATTGCCGTTTTAGTGCCGATTTCAGTCTCTTTATCAACATACATTTGCATGGCGCGACCACGCACGACAATTCGCTCTGGCGCCTTAGTCTCGGCTTGTGTGCTGGCTTGCGTGTTGGTTTGCATAGCAACTTGTGCCGTTGAAGCACTTTCTTGCTCGGGTTTACGCTCTTGAGCGTTAGGCTCAGCTGCAAAGGCCAAATGCGGCATCAGGGCAAGCGTTAGTATTGAATAGGCAAAACGTGTTTTCACAAAGTCCCCCAACCTTGAGCAAACCTGTGGTTTACCCATATCATCAAAATGTGCCGTCATTATAAAGTTTGATTACTAGATGACAATAATTCTCATTTAAATTTACATCGTTCAGGATTTGTAACAATTGTAAAGAGAGTCTACTCGTTATGTGTGGATATAGCGGCATGACTCTTAGCGCATAGCACTTACTGAATGGCGCTTAACGAAAGCCATCTCCAATAAAAAAGCCAGCATCACTTTGCTGGCTTATTGTTGTTTTTTACTGGATATAACACTGCGGATGTAAATACTTAAAAAATAGTTTCATCAAGCGTGGTTAGCATCTCACTCGCCAGCTCCAACTGTTTACGCAGGCTGCGGCTTTGCTCGGCCCAATACGCCATATAAAAGTCCGCCGTTTTCAGTTTAGCCTGGTAAAACTCCGCCTCTTGCGTGCCATTTGCGAGCGCAGTTAGTGCAATCTTGGCCATACGCGCCCACATCCATGCCAGAGCCGTAATGCCAAATAACTCCAGATACGCCATCGATGCCGCGCCGATAATGTCGGGATTGCTTGCTGCATGGCTCGCTAAATAACCACTCGCCTTTTGTAAATCGGTGGCGCAATCCATTAGCCCACTCACATAGGGCTGCATTTGCGCATCTTTGCTCTGCGATTGAATAAATTCGGTAACAAGCACAGACCATTGCTGCATAGCCGCACCACGGTCACTCAGCAGTTTACGGCCAACTAAATCGAGCGCCTGAATACCGTTTGTACCTTCATAAATCAGTGCAATACGGCTATCACGCACAAATTGCTCCATCCCCCACTCGTGAATATAACCATGGCCACCAAACACTTGCTGCGCATCCACGCAGGCATTAAAGCCTCGATTAGTGATAAAGCCTTTCACCACAGGCGTAAACAAGGCCGCTAATTGCGAGGCCGCTTTGGCTTTTGCAGGATCGCTATGGCGCTCTGCCTCATCGAGCCACAACGCCTGTTGGCCAACCAGAGCCCGAGCACCTTCATTAAAGGCTTTTTGCGATAACAACATCCGGCGCACATCACCGTGTACCAAAATCGGGTCGGCAGCTTTTTCAGGCGCTTTAGCGCCACTAATGGCGCGGCTCTGCAATCTGTCCTTGGCATAGGCTAAGGCATTTTGATAGGCGATTTCGGACACGCCTAATCCCTGCATTCCAACCCCCAAACGCGCTTGGTTCATCATGGTAAACATGGCGCGCAGCCCTTGGTGGGGTTCTCCCACTAACTCACCGAGTGCATCCTCAAATACCATCACACAGGTTGAGTTGCCGTGGATGCCCATTTTATGCTCAAGCCCACTGGCATAGAGGCTGTTCGCCTCACCTAAACTGCCATCACTGTTCACTAACACTTTGGGCACAGCAAACAGCGAAATGCCCTTAACCCCTTCGGGCGCATCGGGCAAGCGTGCTAACACTAAGTGCACTATGTTATCGGTAAATTGATGGTCGCCCGAGGAGATAAAAATCTTCTCACCTGTTATCGCAAAGTAGCCGTCCGCCGCAGGCACGGCCTTAGTACGCAATAGTGCTAAGTCGGTTCCGGCATGGGATTCGGTTAGGTTCATGGTGCCAGTCCATTCACCACTCACTAATTTGGCTAAGTATTTCTGTTTAAGTGCCTCACTGCCGTGGGCATGAATGGCCGCATAGGCGCCGTGGGTAAGGCCGGGATACATGGCAAAGGCCATGTTAGTCGAGGTTTGCATCTCGGTGGCGAAAATCCCGACTACTTCGGGCAGTCCTTGGCCACCGTATGCAGGATCGCAGGTCAGTGTCGGCCAACCATTGTCGACAAACTGCTGATAGGCGTCGGCAAAACCTTCGGGGGTAACCACTTTGCCATCCACGAGTTTGCAGCCCTGCACATCCCCCACGCTATTTAACGGCAACATCACCTCAGTACTGAAATCCGCCATACCTTGGAGGATGGCATCGACCAAATCGGGGTCGATCTCATCGAAGCCTTTTAGGGCATCTTGCTGATAAATATGCAACATTTCATCGAGGATAAATTGATAGTCACGCAGTGGTGCTTGATAGACTGGCATAATCGCTTCCCTTTCTTGTTTTATGGCAATGGACTAAGTGCTCTGACCACTTTAGCTAAATCTGTTGAAAAAGGAAGCATCTGAGCCTCTGTGCAGTGACTTTTGTTTGCACAATCGAACAGCAAAACCGTAAATTGATCGCAACAAAGGCTTATGCTCAAGTGCAAAAGTTTGTAAGCTAAGTGTCTGTATTGCTGATACGTCATCAGGTTGAGGATATTGTTACTATGGGTTCTGTTACCACCAAAAAACACGCAAACGGGCTCGATTATGTCGAAGTGAACACTGCGTTATGCCAAGCAAGGATTTTTTTACAGGGCGCGCAAATCGATCATTTTCAACCCGTAGGTAAGCCCCCCTTATTATGGGTGTCTTCAGCGGATGACTATCAACCCGGTAATGGGATCCGTGGCGGAGTGCCCGTCTGCTGGCCTTGGTTTGGTATGAGCAATCAAGCTAATTTCCCACAACATGGTTTTGCCCGTACCCGAATTTGGACACTCGAGTCGGTTGAGATGCGTAATCAACTGGTGGATTTACGTTTTAGCTTAACTATCAGCGAAGAAGATAAGGTCTTTTGGCCGCA
Organism: Shewanella sp. MM_2022_3; assembly: GCF_022557375.1. NCBI lineage: Bacteria > Pseudomonadati > Pseudomonadota > Gammaproteobacteria > Alteromonadales > Shewanellaceae > Shewanella > Shewanella sp. MM_2022_3. The sequence goes on along the minus strand of NZ_JAKZGV010000084.1, from coordinate 1,759 downwards.
CCATACCCAAGTCAACGTACTCTTTACCTTAGGTGAAACCTTAAGTATCAGCTTAGTTAACACTAACCTTGGCGATGTCCCGGTTACACTCACCCAAGCGCTACACAGCTATTTTCCGATTGAAGATATTCACCAGCTTAAAGCCACTGGTTTTAGCGGTGCTCAATATATTGAGTTTTCCGAAGGGCCTTACCCGCAAACGACGGATGACGTGCTATTTGACCGCGAAACCGACCGCGTTTACACCAACCTAGGTCCAGTACAACACTTACATACGCCCAAAGGTGTGATTGAAGTGAGCCGTGAAAATAGCCACTCGGCCGTGTTGTGGAACCCTTGGATTGAAAAATCGACCCGTCTTGCCCGCTTTAATGACGATGACTATCTCACCATGGTGTGTCTCGAAGCCGCCAATGTGCTTGAAGATAAGTTAACGCTGGCTCCCGGCGAGAGCCACAGTTTAGTTACCCATATTCGCTGGGCAGACTAATCGGTTTTTATCACCTCATCAATGAAAAGCCTAGTGCATGACTGGGCTTTTTTATGCCATCAAATCCACTATGGCCAGCTGTTTGGCAATAACCGCCTACTTAGGGTTTTTCTCAAAACGCGCTAACAAGCTTGAGGTGTCCCAGCGATTACCGCCCATGGCTTGAACTTCAGAATAAAACTGATCCACTAACGCGGTTAAGGGTAAGTGCGAGCCATTGCGGCGAGCTTCTTCTAGGGCAATGCCTAAATCCTTACGCATCCAATCGACGGCAAAACCAAAATCATAGTTTTGTGCCCACATGGTCTTGTAGCGATTTTCCATTTGCCAGCTTTGCGCCGCACCTTTACTGATCACTTCCACCACTTTTTCACCGTCAAGACCGGCCTTACGAGCAAATTGCAGCGCTTCGGCAAGGCCTTGAACCACACCTGCGATACAAATTTGGTTGACCATCTTAGTGAGTTGGCCGGCACCTACCTCACCTAAGCGCTCTGCGCAGCGCGCAAACGCTTCGATAACGGGCTTTACACGCTCGAACGCGGCTTGATCGCCCCCGACCATCACAGTCAGTACGCCATTTTCGGCACCAGCTTGGCCACCCGATACAGGCGCATCGAGAAAATCGACGCCTTTTTCGGCCAGCACTTTATGTAATTCACGGGCCACATCGGCTGAAGCCGTCGTATGGTCCACCAATACAGTGCCTTGAGCCATACCATGGAGCAGGCCATCATTGCCTAATACCACTTCACGCAAGTCGTTATCGTTGCCTACGCAGGTAAAAACAATATCTTGGCCGATTGCCGCCTCTTTAGGCGTTGGGCAGCAGCGACCACCGTAGTTCTCGACCCAGGTTTGTGCCTTGGCAAAAGTGCGGTTATACACAGTAACCTCATGGCCCTTGTTGAGTAAGTGTCTTGCCATGGGGTAACCCATTACGCCTAAACCAATAAATGCGACTTTTGCCATGAGGAACTCCTTTAATTGATAAACAAGGTGAAACGTTTTACACCACACATTTGCACTGCGTTCATTTAACCTCACTGAATTAACACAATAGATTAACGACACACAGGATGCGCGCTTATGTTACTCCGAGAAAGACCCGACCCAAACTAAAAAAATGCGAGCAAGTGTTTCAACTTAAAAGGTCAATCTGTAGCTAAAACGGTGGCGGCAGTGTAGCACTCGATTAGGCGAGCGTCAGAGTAAAAATGCCCTTGGTAACAAACGCAGTGTTCGACAGAAACAACAAAGGCGCACAGA
>NZ_JAKZGV010000083.1:0-8142 GCF_022557375.1 Shewanella sp. MM_2022_3 | reverse complement strand
TTAGCCGTTTCTTTTTTATGTTCAGTAATTACAGTAACACTGTGCTGTATTGGAAAAATTTGTGCCGCCAATGTTGCTAACCCCTGATTAGTAACAAGTGATGGTAAGCTATAAATATTTTCAAGATATCGACCATCACCGTAACGATGATCACTTAATTCAAGTCTCTTCAGCCAAGTGGAATCAATTGATAATCGTTGCTTCTCTGCATAACGAATATTCGCAATAAGTGGTGCTAAATCTTGCTGTTTTAGCCATTGGGGCATTGTTTCGAGTACGTTTTTCGCAGCATTAAGCAATTCTTCGCGACGTTCAGGAGCACAAGAAAATGACAATACTATTTCTGCGCGATCTGATTGTGGATTAAAGGTCAGATCAAAGCTAACACTATAGACACCTGCCAATTGCTGACGTAAGCGTTGTTTTAATGCAATATGAGTGAGTTCCGATAAGCTTGATGTTAAAAATGCACGCTCGGGAGACCACTCTAGTTGACTATAACCTTCAAGCTTTACTTGTGTTTTAGGAGTACCTTGTAGTGTACTCTCTCTTTTATGATGTCCTGTTTTTTGCAATAATGGAGCAGAGATCAACGTCTTATTACGTGTAATTGTAGAAACCTTTTGTTGCCAAAGTTCTTCAACGTCACTAGGTAATACTCCAACAACATAAAATGTTACAGGTTGAGATAATACTTCTTTAGCTATAGTTTCTAACATTTCTACATTAACTTCTGCCAGCATTGATTCATCGAGAGTTTGTAATTTCGTTAAGTATTTTTCCTCTATCATCAAACTATTTACATCGATAACATTTTTATTTTGTCTTGCAATATGGTTCCGTAAATCTGCTTTTACAGTGTTAAGTCCATCCGCTGAAATTTGTCCTTCATGCAACTGTAAGCTATATGCATCGAATAATTGTGCTAATTGTGCCGGTGCAATAACTGCAGCTTGGCTTAACTGCTGCGACTTATAGACCCAATTCCACTGGGGCATCAGTTTCCACTGCTCCTCTGACCAACCTCTAGGTGGCGTCTGTTGCCATAACTGCACTGCAATTTGACTTAATTGTGGTGATTGAGTTTGGTTATCAAAGCCTACATCAGTTACTGCGTTCACATAAACTTTTCCATCGCTTGTAGGGCGCTCTAACCATATGATTCTATCGCCATTAGTTAGCCACCATTGGCTTATCGCTGGTGCATCACCGATAGGCGGAGTTCGCTTAAAGCGTTGAATATCCCCTTCAGGGTAAAGCGTGATTGGTGGTAATGTAATAACTTCTGTTGTATCAATGGGTTTAACATCATTGACCAGATACGGAACCGTCGGCGTCAGTAGTTGTCTAGCCTCATTTTGTATCTGTTGTACAGTAGATGCCAAAGGTAATGAAACTTTTGCGTTTCCAGGAAGTTGGTAATACAAGAATTGGTCTGGCGCACTCAGCAACTGTTTAAGCCGATGGTTGACTGTCTCTAGCGTTATTTGCTCAAGAAGGCTTAATTGATGTGCTGCTTTTTCTTGGCTATTAGGTAGTACTTTTCCTGCCATAACAGCATTTGTGATCTTGTCTTCCCAAGCTTGGTAATCGCGATTGATTTCACCCTTCATTTTTTGGCGCTGAAGAACTTTTCGAGCATCGTCTTTAAGCTCATTGAACTCTGTGGCATCAATACCAAACTGCTTAAGACGTTCAACTTCAGTTAATAATAGTTTTAGTCCCGCATCATGGTTGCCGGTTCGCATAATCATCGCTGCAACAACGCGATGATTTAAAGGTTCCTCTAAGCGTATACTAATTGCTTGATCATCAATCAAAGAACGATCTCTAATAACTTGGTTTCGCATCAACTTACGTAAAAAATATCGTACTAGGTCATCAAACTCGCGTTCATTAGTGGCTGCAGGCGCTAAAACACTACGAAAACCGTATACAACCGCAGAGGTTGTTCCCTGTGGATCTTGTACACTACCAATGTGAAACTGCTCAGCCAAAGGCAACTCAACATAATCACGGTTTGGTATAGGGGATGTCTTCTCTTGTCCAAAATATTGTTCAATTGCTTTTAAAGCATCTTGCTTATCAATATTTCCGGAGATGATTAAAGTCATATTAGATGGGACATAAAATCGATGATAAAACGCTTTGATTTCAGAAACTGGTGTACTGAGAATGCTATCTTGAGTGCCAATTGTGGGACGATTAACATAACGAGAGTCATGACGAAGTTGTTCTTTTTTTAAACGTTCAACTCTATTTACTGTACTTTCGCCACGTCGCCACTCTTCAAGAATCACTTTTTGTTCTTGTTTCCAGTCTTCTTCATCAAAAATAGCACCAAATGCGATATCACCCATTAATGCTACTGAACCCAACAAATCTAAACTGTCATTGACTCGAGTGCGCAACATATACTGAGTTTCAGTCTCTCTTGTCATAGCATTGATTTGTTTTCCTGTACTCCAACCTAAAGAACTAAAATAGCTATGTAATGACTCAGGATGAGCAGAAGTTTTACGGAAAACCATATGCTCAACCATATGCGCAACACCGCTATAGCCTGTCTCATCAACTGAACCGGCATTGACGATTAATCTGATATTGAATGGCTCGTTAGCGTTATCACTATCATATAAAAAGTAAGTTAAACCATTCTCCAATTGTCCATGAGTAACAGACTTGTCCCACTGCAACACATTTTTAGGTAGTGAACTGCAACTAATAATTAGTATGGATAAAATAGCGATTTTCAGCGAACGTAAAACAATGCTAAACGGAGACTTGAGTTTAAGAGGGAGGCTACAAAAAAAAATTGAGTGCATTATGGTCAATTGAAGTGGCGTTAAATTAGCACAAATGCTATTGATAACAGTTCTCACAAACAAGCGGATTTACAAATGCTTCATGTAGCTGATACATTTAACAATAAAGACTTAAAATCCTATCAATCTGAAATTTAAAGTGAAAACTAGCAAAATCTATTGCCCTCACTCTCATCTTTTAGACTTACAAATGCATAAATTTTGAACTTCCTCCCAATTTCAACACTGAAATGTAAATATGTCATACCGATGACCTTTGCCTATTGCAAATAATTACTATTTACATAAACTACTTCGCCTATTAATTACAAATCTACGGGGTTCCTATGTTTGATAATGTTTGGAGCATCGGTACAGCTATTCCTCTTCTCTTGTGCTCTATCATTACGCTTGCGTTAGTCGCTGAACGTACGCTGTCCATTGTACGACTACCAAGATTGTCAACTCAGCGACAACAACAGGTAAAACAGCAATTACAATCTGGGGATGTGGATAATGCATTCAAAATAGTGATGAATGGTGATCCATTTTATGTAGAAACTTTGTCTTTGCTCCTCTCTCTTAAAGAGTTAAAACGGGACATCAGAGATGAGCAAGTAAGTTTCCATCTTCGTGAATTACAGAAAAAGATTAAGCAACGTCTTTCAGGACTTATTACGATTGCAACCCTTGCTCCAATGCTGGGATTACTTGGCACAATTATTGGTTTAATGCGTGCATTTCATGATATAGGCGAACATAAAGGACCTGTGGAGCCTGCTATTGTTGCTGATGGCTTATGGCAAGCACTTTCCACTACTGCTGTAGGACTTGTTATCGCTGTTATATGCATACTTGCACATGCGTTACTAGCCGCAAAAGTGAGATATGCGTTAGTTGAAAGCACAGATATCCTTAATCGATTCTCCTATGCATTAGGCCAAGCAAGGAATGAAAATGATTGATTTAAATGAGGATACAACACTGGAGGTGCCTGCTCCAGATACAATGACACCGATGATTGATGTAATATTTTCACTCATCGCTTTTATGATGCTGATGATTAATGCGCCACTATTAAAAATGGATATGTCATTACCTCAAGCTCCAGAACAAAATCAGCGAACCTACGCTAACAGTGAGTTCGTTAGTCTTGGAATACTTGCCACAGAAAATAGCTACACTCTAAATGAAAAGCCTTTAAATACCAGTGAATTAGAAGGAAGTCTTGTACAATTAAAATTGCAAGGTGAGTTAAAGTTGATGATAAAGACTGATAGTGCAACACCTGTGCAACGCATGGTCGATACGCTTGCATTGCTAAATAGGCTAAAAATCACTGACGCGCAAATCGCTCTTAGCGATAGAAGTGGTCTATAGGTCGATTAATGAGCCGCTTCAATCTGTTTATTATTGGATCGATTTTCGTCCATATACTTGTTGGTGCTTTTTTTATTTGGAATCCCTCATCTTTACCCGTAACTCTGGCTCAAAGTGATAGTAAAATAGTCAGCTTAGGGCTAATGACTGCAATCGCTGGTAGCATTTCCCAGCAGCAGGTTTCAGCAGTAACGGCTCCGTCTAGCGATGCTGAACTTCAAGAAAAGCAGCCACTACCTGAAAAAAAAGCCCCAATCAAAGCATCTCCTAAAAAACAATCAGTACCAAAACAGAAAAATGAATCTACGGATAAAGAAATAGTTAAGAATAAAGAAAGTCAAATAGCCAAAGCAGATACCAAAATCGGTGCATTAGGACAACAAGGAAGCACTGCTAACGATCATAAACAGCTTGAAACAGGAACAGGACAACAAATCGGGGGAGCTGAAATTAACCATCAATATGATCTAGAAATTCGCCGGCATCTATTATCATTTAAGACAACGCCTAAGCGCTTATCTCTTCGGAATATAAAAGGTGTTGTTAATTTGTCTTTTCGTATTGATCGTTCAGGGAAAGTTTTGCAACAGGAGGCAACTGTTTTACAAGGAAAACAAGGTTTTCGACATGAAGCCCTCGCTATGCTAAAAAGTGCAGAACCTTTTCCAAAACCGCCAGAAAAAATCGACTGGCAAAGTCGTGAATACCAAATAGATATTAAATACCAAACTCAGTGAGTCAATTAATGGTATTGTTTCCTCAATCGTTTAAACTAAAGCGGTTGTCACTGAGCCCTGAAGAATTCCCTGATGAATTTCAAATAAATCATTAAATTAGAGTGAGCTTGCACCTTAACGTGTGATCAGATGGAAGTACGAACAAACATCAATCACATGACATCAAGGTGCAAGTGTTAACTATCTTACATCAATCTCTCTATCAACATTGTCCAGAAATCCATCAAAGCGACTCAATACTCTCATGGTTGCCTGCAAAGCCCTCATCAATGCGGATTGCCTCACCCTAACCCATTTAGGACGGCATATTGATGGCTCCAGCACACAGATTAAACACTCGATAAAACGGATGGATAGATTGTTGGGTAACTCACATCTTCACCATGAATTATCAGTGGCATGCAAAGTGGCTGCTAACTACTCATACAATGCCGACAATACTGGTGGATTGGTCTGATATGTGAACTGATTGCACTACGCGCCTCTATTGGTATCAATGGCCTTCCATCACGCTCTACGAGCGAACATTTCCGAGGCACTTAAACTGCCCATAATCAGTTTCTGAATGAACTCAATAAAATCTTACCTGACAACATTACCCCGCTGATTGTCACTGACGCGGGCTTTCGTAATCCATGGTTTCGCAAAGTCGTGTACTGGTCAACCCAAACTGGACTGTATTTTAATGAGACTAAAGTCGTCTAGTGAAATAATGACAATTCAAAATTTCTGTTGCTCGTTAGGTAGATTGTCTATCAGTGTCTATATTCAAATAGGATACTATTTTTAAAAAGAGCTTTTTTACATCATACTAAATCGTAAACTTAAACTAGAGGTTAGCAGCAATGGTTTTCTGGAAAAAAAAACAACATCAAGTACAGCAATCTGTAAATCAAACCATTTCCATTAACCTCACTATATTTAGCAACCAGCTCAACGAATCAGCGCTAAGTGACTTAAAACTTGCCGATGGCACGGCGTTGGTAGTTGCCTTTATCTCTCCCAATTGCGATTTTTCAGCGGTAAATCGCAAACTAAGACAAGCGATGCCTTGGGCAGAACATATTATTTCGGTGATGACGGCTGGAGAACTGGGAGGGGGTAATCAACTTTATCATGATACACCGACAAATTGGGATGGTATTGTACTTCATGCTTTCTCAAAAAAAATCATGAGCCATTTATCGGTGCATTCTATACCGTTATTTTGTGAAGATATTCGAGCTGGGCGTCCGACGCTTTCTCCTAAACAACGGGTTGACAAGATTGCTACTGAGCTAAAAAACCTACAAATACCGTTTGATATCGGTAGTAAGAGTACACTTGCCCTGACCTATTTTGATGGGCTAACTACTAGCGAGGATTTTTTTACTCAAGCGCTATATAAGTTGCGTAAGCATCCTTGCTACTTTATCGGAGGCAGTGCAGGTGGAAAATTAGATTTCAAAGTAGCGGATGTGGCGTTAGATGGTGAAATTCAACGTAATCGAGCTATTGTGTGCTTTTGTAAAATAGCTGAAGGCTACCGCTTCGGTATTTTGAAAAGCCATAATTTCCAAGCCACTGGTATAGGGTTTTATGTCGCAAAATTTGATCCATTCACCCGTACGCTATACAGTGTTTTAGACGATGAAATGAACATTGTGACACCCGTGGATGCCTTGGCCCGACATTTTAAATGTTCAGCAGCGCAACTGACTGACCGACTGATTAGTTACTCCTTTGGTGTTGAAATTGAAAACAGCATTTATATACGCTCGGTGGCAGCAATTAATAATGATGGCAGTATCACTTTCTTCAGTGATATGGCCTTTGGTGAAAAGTTGCTGTTAGTTAAAGCTAGGGATTTTGCCCAAGCTACCGCAGAGGATTATCAAAAATTTTTACAAGGCAAACCTGGAAAACCAGTAGCCATGATTGCCAATGACTGCATTTTGCGACGGCTAAATAACGCCGACAGTATCAGCAATGTCAATGCATTTAATGGTGTTTGTTTATCAGGATTTTCAACATTTGGAGAATATCTTGGTTTACACCAAAACCAAACGGTAACAGCAGTAGCATTTTTTGAGGTTGCCAAAGGGAGCAAATATTTTGATGAGTATGCTGACAATTATCCTTTCTATTTGTCATCATTTTCTAGCTATCATTTAAATACGCGTCAAATCAGTTTAGAACGTATAAATCACCTGCAGTCAAATCTCATTTCACAAATGGCGAAATTTCACCCGTTGCTACAAGCTTCGACAGAACAGTTGAAAGTTGTTGCCTCTCAGTCAAACGAGTCAGCAATTCGTCAAGTACAACTCGGTGACAAATTTACCTTGTTTATGCAGCAAATCGCACAGCAGCAAATACAAAGGCAACATCTCACTAAAGGTATGGTTGAACTTAGGGCTAGCGCAGAAAAAATTGTTAATATAATTCAATCAATTAGTGGAATTGCAGAACAGACAAATTTGTTAGCACTTAATGCAGCGATTGAAGCTGCACGTGCAGGTGAAGCTGGCCGAGGTTTTGCTGTGGTTGCTGATGAAGTTCGCGCCTTATCACAACGTACCCAAACAAGTGTCAAAGAAACAGGGGAAACTATCGGAAGTGTTTCGAACTCAATCAAAGGTATTTCAGAGGCAATTGATAGTATTAACGATGTGCTCACTGTAATTGAAACTGACTCAAAACAGCTGAGTCTTGAACTATCCAGTCTGTCAAATGCATCGAGAGAAGCAGCTAATTTAGCAGAAATGGATATTGCTAAAGCCAATCAAATTTACCAACAAATGGTCTATATTGAGGAGGAAACCCACTTAATTGAAACCCTAACAGAGTTATCAGAGCAACGACATTGATAAAGGTGAAGTTGCCTACACTTGGTGTAGTAATTATCTGTGTACTCATCTGTATTAGCTGGAAAAAATTTAGCTCAAATCTAAGCTGACAGTGGCATCCTAAAAATGGGCAACAGTCAGATCAGGTCTGAGCGAGCACGACTCACCCTATATTGCCAACATAAAACGGTGCTATAGTGATAATTGTTTCTTTTTAAATCGCAAGTAGGCATGTCCTCTGGTTCTATACTTCCTATGCGACCATGTATAGCGAATCAACAAACCTCTCTTAGCATGTATCTATCACCATCGGTATAAGAATGATTCAGGCATAGCAATAACTGCGGTAATCATCCACTAAAATATCAATATCTAAATTAGACACTATAACCC
>NZ_JAKZGV010000082.1:0-9092 GCF_022557375.1 Shewanella sp. MM_2022_3 | reverse complement strand
GTGGCAGAGTGGTTTAATGCACCGGTCTTGAAAACCGGCGTGGGTTTATAGCCCACCCAGGGTTCAAATCCCTGCTCCTCCGCCATATTTCACGGAAAAGCCATCAGCAATGATGGCTTTTTTGTTTATGCAATTTGCACCCGGGTTCTTCATGCTAAGCGCTGCTCCAGCACAATAGTCGGCTAAAAAGCCGCTAAGCAATTAGCGGCTTTTTGCATTTACACGACTTCATTTTCGATGAGCGTTTTAAACCTGCTATATTTTGCGTCAGCTTATCAATTAGCCCAATCCTGAGCTCTACTCATACTTTCATTATACCAAGCTCTTAATTTCAAACTGCATTAATTAGCAAGTTGTTTCTTTAAATATCATCTAGTTAACAATATTCATTTTATGCTTTGCGAAATGCCATTGTTGGGCTAAATTACCCTGATAACCTATATTCCGGTTGCGGTATTCTGATTTGGCTAAACTCTCTTAGTCAGCATTGGTTAAAGGTGGATAAAGTTGATATCGATATATTTAGTTGACGATCATGAGCTGGTGAGAACTGGGATCCGCCGTATCTTAGAAGATGAACGTGGGATCAAAGTGGTGGGTGAAGCGCCCGATGGTGAGACCGCGGTACAGTGGGCGAGACAAAATGAAGCCGACGTCATCTTAATGGACATGAATATGCCAGGTATGGGCGGACTCGAAGCGACGCGTAAGATTTTACGTTATCAACCTCATGCTAAGATTATTGTGCTAACAGTGCACACCGAAGATCCGTTCCCCAGTAAAGTGATGCAGGCGGGCGCGTCTGGTTATTTAACCAAAGGTGCGACGCCACCTGAAGTATTGCAAGCGATACGTCAGGTTTCCCGTGGGCAGCGCTATTTATCTCCTGAAATTGCCCAACAAATGGCATTGAGCCAATTCAATCCCGCCGATGAGAATCCGTTTAAAGCCTTGTCTGAGCGTGAGCTGCAAATTATGTTGATGATCACCAATGGTGAAAAGGTCAATGATATTTCTGAGCAGCTCAACTTAAGCCCCAAAACCGTTAACAGTTACCGTTACCGCTTGTTTGCCAAGCTTGGGATCAGTGGTGATGTGGAGCTGACTCGTTTAGCGATCCGCTATAAAATGTTAGATGCTGGCCATTTCTAATGGCCGCTTGTGTCAATGGTTCTAGCATTAATTAAGTGTTAGCTGTGAGTTTGAAAACGATTTATCAAGCAGTTTTGAAGATGGTAAGTAAAAGAGTGGGTGTGTAACGATGTCGACAGGTTTTAACGCCCAGAGTTTTTTACGTACAGTCACCTCTTCGGCGGGTGTTTATCGCATGTATGACGTCAAAGGTGACGTCATTTATGTGGGTAAGGCCAAAGATCTTAAAAAGCGCTTATCTTCCTATTTCCGTAAAAACCTTGGCAATGTGAAAACTCAGGCGCTGGTGTCCCATATCCATCATATCGATGTGACGCTGACCCATAGTGAGACCGATGCACTGCTGCTTGAAAATGACTATATCAAGCAGTACATGCCCAAATACAATGTGTTACTGCGGGACGATAAGTCATACCCCTATATTTTCTTGAGTCAACACGAGCATCCACGCCTTGCATACCATCGCGGGCCGCAGCGGGAGAAGGGCTATTACTTTGGGCCTTATCCGAATGGCGGCGCGGTGCGTGAAAGTTTGCACTTGATGCAAAAGCTGTTTCCTATCCGCCAGTGTGATGATCTCTATTATAAATCCCGCACTCGTCCCTGCTTGCAGTACCAGTTATCCCGTTGCAGCGCGCCTTGCGTCAGTAAGGTCAGTAATGCGGAGTATGATGAGCAGGTTAAACTCGCCAGTTTGTTCCTTAAGGGAAAAGATAAACAAGTTATCAGTGAGCTGGTGGCTAAGATGGAAGAGGCCGCCGAGCAGCAAGCCTATGAGCAAGCCGCGCGCTTTCGCGATCAAATTATGGCGCTGCGCCGGGTAGCTGAGCAGCAAGAAGTCTCGGGTAATACCGGCGATATGGATGTTATCGGCGTACACTATGCCTCGGGCATTGCCTGTTTTCACTTGCTATTTATCCGCGAAGGTAAAATTTTTGGTAGCCGTAGCTATTATCCAACGGTTCCCGCGCAAACAGATATCGAAGAAGTCTTACGCTCCTTCCTGCTACAGTTTTATTTAAATGCCGATATTCAACGCACTATTCCTAAGGAGGTGGTGATAAGCCATCACTTTGAAGAATTGCATGAGCTAGAGGCGGCCGTCTCTGAGGCGTTGAATAAAAAATTCAGCATTAAAACCAATGTGCGCGCCGACAGGGCGAGTTTTTTACGCCTCGCGATCACCAACGCCACCAATGCGGTGATGACGCGCCTGTCCCATAAAAACACTGTTGAACAGCGTTTTGTCTTGCTTGAGGAAATCCTCGAGCTTAATGCGCCAATCCAGCGCATGGAATGTTTCGATATCAGCCATACCATGGGCGAGAGCACGGTAGCCTCCTGTGTGGTGTTTAATCGTGAAGGGCCGCATAAAGCCGAATATCGTCGTTATAATATTGAAGGTATTACGCCAGGCGATGATTATGCCGCCATGAAGCAAGCCATTAGCCGTCGATTTGATAAAATCGATGCCAGCGGCAAAATCCCTGACATCTTATTTATCGACGGCGGTTTAGGTCAGCTGCGTATTGCGCAGCAAATTGTCGATGAGAAATTTGTCAATTTAGATAAAGCGCCGCAACTGATTGGCGTGGCTAAGGGGGAGAGCCGTAAACCTGGGCTGGAAACCTTAATCTTTGGTGACACAGAAACGAGCTTTTCCCTTGAGGATGACTCACCCGCATTGCACCTTATTCAACATATTCGCGATGAATCCCACCGCTTTGCCATCACTGGGCATCGTAATCGCCGTCAGAAAACCCGTAACACCTCAACGCTTGAATCCATTCCGGGCATTGGCCCTAAACGCCGTAAAGCGTTACTCCAACATTTGGGCGGTTTGCAGGAAGTGAAGGGTGCGAGCGTGGCCGAGTTAGCGAAAGTGCCTGGGATCAGCATAGAAATGGCACAAACCATTCATGATGCATTGCGAGGGTGATAAAATTAAGGCAAGATTGGCGCTGCTTTTGACTAACTGGTTTGATCATGCCGTTTAACTTACCCATAGCATTAACTCTTTTTAGGCTTTTTTTACTGCCCATTTTTGTGGTGTTGTTTTATTTACCTTACAGCTGGACGCCTTTTGTTGCCGCATTTGTGTTTTGGTTGGCGGCGTTAACGGATGCATTAGACGGTTATGCGGCGCGTAAACTCAAGCAACTGACCCGTTTTGGCGCATTTCTCGATCCCGTCGCTGATAAACTGATGGTGATCACCGCGCTCGTATTATTAGTTGACCAATACGCTGATATTTGGCTCACACTGCCAGCACTGTTTATGATTGGCCGTGAAATTGTGATTTCAGCCCTGCGGGAGTGGATGGCTGAATTAGGTAAACGCGGCACGGTTGCGGTTTCTTGGATCGGCAAATATAAAACGGCGGCGCAGATGGTGGCGATTATTGGCCTTATCTGGCAATACAATCCACTCATGATCACCGCGGCATTTGTGCTGTTATATATCGCTGCCGTATTAACGTTCTGGTCAATGATGAGTTACATTTTAGCCGCCTGGAAAGATTTAACGGCTGAATAGCACAATAAAAGATCAAAGAGATTATTTAGTGCGCAAGCAGTAAGTTATCGATAAAACAGCGGTTGACACTGCATCGTAAATAGGTAGAATGCCTCCCCGTAGACGAGAGACGAAGTGAAAACAAAATCTTAACTCTGCGTGATGCGACATTAGCTCAGTTGGTAGAGCGATACCTTGCCAAGGTATAGGTCATCGGTTCGAACCCGATATGTCGCTCCAATCTAAATGATTGGAAAGATGGCGCGATGGCAGAATGGCTATGCTGCGGATTGCAAATCCGTCGATCTCGGTTCGACTCCGGGTCGCGCCTCCATAATTAAGATATTAATGACACGATTCCCGTCGTTAATATAAAGAGTTTGCCCGAGTGGTGGAATCGGTAGACACAAGGGATTTAAAATCCCTCGCTGGTAACAGCGTGCCAGTTCAAGTCTGGCCTCGGGTACCATTATTATAATGGTGACAGCTCAAACGAGCTGAAGCGTTAAACTTCGTAACCTAAGTATTTGATATATAATCAATAGGTCGAAGCAATGAGTTAACAATATCAACAGCAGTGCTGACGATATTAAGAGTTTGCCCGAGTGGTGGAATCGGTAGACACAAGGGATTTAAAATCCCTCGCTGGTAACAGCGTGCCAGTTCAAGTCTGGCCTCGGGTACCATTATTCTTAGTGAATAGTAAATAAGCCTCGACATTAGTCGGGGCTTTTTTGCATTTGCAGCACTGATTTTTTCGTTTTGTTTTACCGCGACTTGTCTATTTTATTAGATAGAGCCTCTGGCACGCCGTCAGTAGCTGGCTTTAGGTTGACTTTGTTACTGCTCTCTAAGCTCTATAACATCAAACTCAGCTAGGGCAGGTTACGTTTTATCTCCCAAGCTCATTGCCAACGTAATATCGTTAATCTTGGCCGATAAAAAAGCCCCGTGGTTTTCATGAGGCTCTTTTACATATCCACAATACTACCTACTCATTTATCGCTTGTTTTAGCGCTGTCGCCGCCTTAAAGCTCGGCTGGTTAAAGCCCGAAATCTCAATTGTCTCACCCGTCTGTGGATTACGGCCCGATTTAGGTAAATGATAACGTAACTCGATGGTACCGAATTGCGGCAGGAAGACTTTCTCACCTTCGCTTAAGGCGATATGGATCTGTTGTAGGATCTGTTCGACAACAGGTTTAGTGCTGGCCTGGGACTGTTCAAGCGAAGTGGCGATACGTTGGATAAGTTGTGCTTTGTTCATTGAAACCTCTGAATTCAGCGAAAGAGCAGGAAAGGGGAGTTTATAACAAGCTCGGGATCAGATTGAAAGCCTAGGTTTGCCAAAGCGGCTTAACTGCTGCTTTATTGGTTAGCGATGACAACTCACCTTTTCTTTTGAAACGGAAATACTCCTTATATAAGCAGCGTTAGGGGCTAAGTTGGCCTAGTGGATGGCGTTTAGCGCTAAGGTGGAAGTTAAAGGATAAAGCGTTTTAACATTGATATTTACGACTATTCCACCTTTGATAGGGGGCAAGAAATGATATTGGTTTCGCTGTGTATAAACAACAAAGTGTCTACTGAGCGCCCTTGCGGGCGCTGTTTGAGTTAGAGCTAAGCGTAGGAATAATGGCTAGACTTATCGGGGACTTAAGAAAATAACGTTTCTTCTAATGTGCGCCCTTTAAGCAGCATCTTATATTGCCAATGTTGCTCATTAAATAGGGCGAGCAGGGCGGTTTCAAACTCATAATGGCGATTTGCCGTGTCATCCAACTGGATGACAAATACATGGGCTTGTTTTGAGGTGATATTCACCACACCAGCTATTTGACCTACGGCTTGGATGAGCGCTTCACTGTCGCAGCTTTCCATAGTGAGGGTGAGATAATCACTGCCGCTATTGGATGAGCGCATCGAAATCGACTGGCCCAGCTCACCTTTATCTAGATACAGCACTTGGTCACAGAGCTTCTCGAGTTCGTCCAAGTTGTGAGAGCTGATCACAAAGGTGGTTGTGGGCGAGAGCGTTCTGACGAGTTCACGGATTTTCTTGGCATTAGCCGGATCGAGCCCTGCGGTTGGCTCGTCGAGTAATACCAACTTGGGAGCACCGATTAAGGCTTGGGCAATCGCCACTCGTTTACTCATCCCATGGCTTAGACTCGGTGGCTTTTGCTGCGCGACCTCGGCTAAGTCCACTAAATTCAGTACACGCAGGGCTTCTTGGTTTGCCTGCTTGCTATCCATCCCTTGAAGACGCGCAAAGAAGCTTAACTGGCTGATAATGGTTAAATTGGGATCGAGTGTGGCATCCTGCGGCAAGGCGGCAATTTGGCCTAATAATGCTGGACTATTCGGCGCTTCTCCTAGAATTCTAACCGAGCCTGCACTTGGGGTGAGATAACCACATAGCAAACTAAACAGAGTGGTTTTACCCGCACCGTTGGGGCCAACCAAGGCGATCGGAGCTCCTGCTTCTAGGGTTAAGTTAACGTTATTGAGCGCTTTTTTACTGCCATAGTTTTTTGACAGTCCTTGGCACTGAACGAGGATCATAGTTGACTCCTTTGGATATAAACTCGGCCAAGGAAGAGGGCGATTGCGGTTTGCAGTAGTGGTATGGGCGCGTAGGCTAAGCTATTGATTCCATTGGTGTTCAACATGTTTGATAATTGAGCACCTGGCAGTAGCCATTGTAAAGCCTCAAATAAGCGCGATTCATTACCCAATATCAGCAGTGCTATAGAGACGACGGTCCACAAAATAGTGGCCAGAACCATGGCTTGCCTTGCCGTGCTGGCATAGAGGGACAAAAGAGTCATCACGGCGGTAAAGGGTAAAATCACGATAACCAAGTTGATGCCGACCAAGGCTCCCGACGTTAATGCGGGTAATAACAAGCCGATATCGCGAGTAAGTGCCAGCGCTATGGTGGCGAGGATGGTCAATAAGATCAGTAGACCTTGGATCAGGATTTGCCCCAAAAAGCGGCCGAAGAGTAGGCTGTCTTTGCTGGTTCTTAGGGTATAGAAGCGCAATGTGCCGCGGGATTTGTCTGAGGAGAACTGATCGGCGGCAATCAAAATACTGAACATGGGAAACAGATACAGCGCAAAGCACCAGAAGATAGCCATTTCCGCCACGGGCCAGTCAAACAGCACATTGAGTGCTTGGCTGCCTAAGAGACCGTCGATCAGATCTTTAATATTGGGCTGCATTAATAGGGTCGAAGCGCCTTGGATGGGGTAGAGCAATAGCATGCCCCACACTAATGCAAAGGCAATCAGGGCGATAATCCCGCGAAGGTTAAATAGAAATTTTCGACATTCAAAGCCAGCGATCAAAAGCATGTTATTGAATGTACTGGGAGCATTTGGTGTCATTCGCTGTCTCGTCAGTGAGTGAGCGGACAAACTCTCACCTTAGTCATCATTAAGAGTGACTACTTGCGAAAGTCGTCCGCGGCGCGGTTAGGATAAAGAAGCGATAAGCGATTCTAACTTATCTTTAAGTTCTGCCACTTGCTCTTCAAGCTGTGTGACTCTCGCTTCCAGTTGTTGTCTATCCTGCTCGTTTAGCGGGTGGGCATCTGCATTTGTGGCATTGGTGAATGACGCTGCGCTAATTTGCTCAGCACCTTGGGAGAACAGCTCAGTATAACGACATTCACGTTTACCAGGCTCCCGCGGCAGTTGAGCCAGTACGGGTTTATCCCGCTCCATCAGTTGCTTAATGCAGGCTTCCACTTCGAGCACGTCTTTAAAATCATGCAGTCTGTTGCTACGGGTGCGTAACTCTCCGGGCGTTTGTGGGCCGCGAAGCAGCAGTAAACAAACAATGGCTACCGCCGCGCTGGAAAGTTGTAACTCGCTAAATTCGGTGTTGCAGAATCTGTGCTTATATTTGACGACTCGGCTACCAAAGCCGGATTGCTCGCTGATTAAGCGCTTTTTGTTCAATGAATCAAGGGCGGCTTGTACTTGCGCTTCAGTGAGTTCTAATACAGGTTCGCGGCTGGTTTTTTGATTACAGGCGAGGGTCAGGGCATTGAGTGAAAGAGGGTATTGCTCTGGGGTGGTGACTTCTTTTTCAAGTAGGCATCCGATAACTCTGGCTTCGTGTAACGTGAGTTCCATATAAGCTCCAAAGAAAAAAGCATGACTTTGTTATAACAGAGCCATGCTTAAGATCCTAGCGCTTGTCGGTAAACTGAGTGTTTGGGCAGACTATTTGGACAAATAAACCACGAACCTTACTACAAGAGAGTCCTAAGTCCCGTATGAGGTTGACTATTCAGCCCAATCAGTCAGCTTCAGTTAGGCGTAAACCATCATCGTCGATACTTAACTTGCCCGCTTTAAACAGGCCACCGATGCTCTTTTTGAAGGCTTTTTTACTCATACCGAGTTGTTCGTAAATCACTTCGGCATCGGTTTTATCCGTTAGGGGTAAGAATCCGCCCGCTTGCTTGAGTTTTACTAAGATAATGTGCGCATTTTTATCAAGCTCTTGCTTACTGCCTTGCTGCAATACCAAATCAATTTTGCCATCGCGGCGGACTTGTTTGATAAAGCCTTTTAGCCTTTGACCAAAACGCAGTTTTTGGAACACTTCGTTTTGATAAATCACGCCCCAATGGGCATGGTTAATAATGGCTTTGTAGCCTAAATCTGTGGTGCCACCGATAAATAAGTCAACTTGTTGACCTACTTCATACTGGGCGGGAGTTTTATCGAGGAATTTATCGATTTTTGATGACGCAACAATACGCTCATCAGCTCGGTTAACGTGCACATAAACAAGGTACGAGCGACCTTCTTCAATCGGTTTATGCTGTTCACCAAAAGGTAGTAACAGATCTTTATCTAATCCCCAATCTAAAAATGCGCCAAAAGGCCCAGTGGCCACGGCTTTTAAGTAGGCAAATTCTCCTACTTGAGCCAAAGGTTTGCGGGTCGTGGCAATGACAATATCTTCGGAGTCCAGATATAAAAATACCTCTAGCCAGTCACCGACTTGGCAGTCTTTTGGGGTGGCTTTGTTGGGCAGTAACACTTGGCCAAATTCGTGGGCATTTAAATACACACCAAAACTGACTTGTTTTACTACCTCAAGTTTGCAGGTTTTTCCTATCTGTACCATGGAGCTCTCTATCTAAGGATGTCATTCGGCGGTGATTATAACCGCTTTATCCGTAAACAGCAGCTTCCAGATCGGCTTTTGCGTCGATAGTCGAAAATGAACAGCCGCGCAGAGATAAAACAATATTGCTGATGTGAGCAAATGTTATCAATTTATCTTGATTGGCTATTAAAAAATATTGAACGCACTTAGAGTGAGGTTGATGGTTAACCTATTAATTTAAAATAGATAAATCTACTTGTTACCAACCATTCTGTTAATGTGGTGTTTATTAT
>NZ_JAKZGV010000081.1:0-9425 GCF_022557375.1 Shewanella sp. MM_2022_3 | reverse complement strand
ATAGTAATGAGCTAAAAAAAATAAAAACAGTGACACTTATGATATTGAGAATGCGCTATTAACGTTATAGGAAATAAAGGAGAACACCTGCCAAAAAAATATAAAAAATGCTATACCATTAATTTAACTTGCCAAAACAAAACAGGCTGAACAACAAACATAGAGATAAAGCATTCTCACCATGAAAATATCCCAACATAGGATCCCTTGCCCTACCAAGTTATTAACATTATGCTAACCAACCACGTTTAATAACTCAGGAGCTTTGAATGCACGCGCTCTTCCGCCATGGTTTAGGTCACTCGACACCTCAACCACAGAATATATCTTCGCTCACATTGAAGAAGAGACTCACTTCAGCTCAGGCTACACTGTTTACTTTGCTAAGTTTATTTTCTGTTGGCGCATTTAGCACTGAGCTTACGCCATCATCCGTGACCGATGGTCCTTATGTTTTCCTCGACCAAGGTAACCAAAATACCGCCTACTGGATCTGCCAGAGTCAGTTAAAACAAACCCCTATCGCAAACAATCAATTGGCTCGCCCAAATGATTGTGGCAACTTGCCACAGCCCAAACGCCATACCGATGCTCCCAAAGTTGAAGCTGATACCTACACTCATGCAGGCAAGATAGTGGCCTTAAGCGATGTGCATGGGCAATTCGATGTGATGATTAACCTGCTGAAAGCCCATCAGATTATCGATGAAAATAATCACTGGACCTTTGGTGACGGCCATATGGTCATGACGGGAGATATGTTCGACCGTGGTCACCAAGTTAACGAAGTTCTGTGGTTTTTATATGAGTTAGATAAGCAAGCCCAAGCCGCCGGTGGTCGATTACATTTACTTATGGGCAACCACGAGCAAATGGTGTTTCGCGGCGACTTACGTTATGTGAATGAGCGTTATCAAACCTCGGCGGAATTACTCAATCGCAGCTATGATGCACTGTACAACAAAGACACCGAAATCGGCCGTTGGCTTCGCAGTAAAAACACTCTAGTAAAGATCAATAATCTGCTGTTTATGCACGGTGGAATAAGCCCTGAATGGGTCGAGCGTAAACTCAATATCAGCGATGCTAATCAGTTATTCCGTCAACATTTAGACGATAAAAAAGAAGATTTAAAACAAAACGATCTGTTGAATTTCCTGTTTTTCACTAATGGCCCCACTTGGTACCGTGGCTACTTTAAAGATGCACTCGCTGAACCCGAAATCGACCGAATCCTAAACTACTTTAAGGTTGATCATATTATCGTCGGCCATACCTCACAGGAACGCGTACTTGGACTTTACCATAATAAAATCATTGCAATAGATAGTAGTATTAAGGATGGTCAGTCAGGAGAATTATTACTGATAGACGACAATAAACTCACCCGCGGGCTATATAAGGGTGAGCAAGTAGCACTTTAAATCGATTCAGGGCTTATAGGTTTAATCCATAAGCCCTTTTTATTATTCAATAAAAGGATAACGAGTCGACTCCATATCGAGTAAGCGATAACTTACCTCTCTATACAAAATTCAACTCATCGGCTTAACACCCCCTATACTCAGCAAATAACGCTTTAACGTTAGGGATGCGTATGGACTTCAAACTGCTGATAAATTTAAGCCTTGTATTGCTGTTGTTAGGATTGCCTTCCCGCAGTTTTGCAGGACGAGATTTAAACTTAGTTGCGACCAATTATCCGCCCTTTTATGCCGATTCGTTACCCGAGCAAGGTGGCGTAGCCCAAGTCGTTAAAGAGGCCTTTAAACGCCAAGGCTACAATGCCAGCGTTAAGTTTTATCCCTTTGCGCGAGCAGCATTACTGGTAAAAACCGGCCAAGCCGATGGCATTATTGGACTTTGGTACCGCAAAGAACGTGAGCAATGGGCGCATTATTCTGCACCGATACAAGCCGTACAGATTGTCTTCTACAAACGTAAAGATAACCCGTTACGTTTTAGTCAATTAAGCGAACTTAAGCCCTTTACCATCGGCATTGGCCGCGGTTACGCCAATCCACCCGAAATAGCCGCCACAGGACTCACGACAGAGGAAGGTAATTCCGACGAAATGAATCTTAAGAAATTGTTTCTAAAACGCATTGACTTAGTGTTAATCGGCCACAATCTTGCTCAATATTTAATCAAGCAAAATCAAAGTGAATATGCCGATACTTTCGAGCAGGTGGGAGACCCCATCGCCACAGAGGTATTCCATCTGGGCGTCTCTTTGGCGATAACGGATCAGTCCACCTTGATCGACGAATTTAACAAAGGCCTTGAAAGCATGGGCCAAGATGGTCGTCTTGAGGCAATTTTAAGCCAGTATCCGCAAATTCAATCAGCCGTAGATCCGATAGAAAAAATACGAACACAAGCACATCCTTAGCAGAATAACTCAGCTATCGTATGCACTTCGAATGGGGCGAATGAGATTGCCATGGGGTATCTCGACACAAAACACAATTTCTTTCACTTTCGAGTGCTTAACTTTACAAACTTTTACCCACCTGATGACGGTTATTCACTAGAATAGCGCCATTAGTGCTAACGCCTGTTAACCGTCTTTGTGCGAGATAATTATTCCAATGAAAAAAACCATAATAGCCATTGCCTTAGTTGCGGCGGTTGCCGCTGCTGTGAGCTTTAGTGATGTATTGCAGGCTGCCAAACCCGAAAGAGCCCCCCAGCTTATGCGTACCGTGCCGGTTGTCACAGGGGAAGTGGTTGAACATCCACTGGCTCAATCTATTTCACTGATTGGTAAACTGGCCGCTGAGCGCGCAGTGGTGATCGCGCCGCAAGTCACCGGCAAAATTAAACAAATTGCCGTGACTTCGAATCAAACAGTGAAAAAAGGCCAGTTGCTAATCGAACTCGATGATATGAAAGCTCAAGCCGCGGTGGCTGAAGCCAATGCCTTTTTAAATGATGAAACCCGCAAGCTCAGAGAGTTTGAAAAACTTATCAGCCGCAATGCCATCACTCAAACCGAAATCGATGCTCAAAAAGCCAGTGTGGATATTGCCAGAGCACGCTTAGCCTCTGCGCAGGCAGATTTACATTATCATTCCCTTATCGCACCTTTTGCCGGTAAAACCGGGCTGATTAACTTTAGCGAAGGTAAGATGGTAAGTATTGGCACAGAGTTAATGACCTTAGATGATTTATCCAGCATGCGACTGGACCTACAGGTGCCTGAACATTTTCTGTCACAACTTAGCATTGGCATGCCAGTATCAGCCACCAGCCGAGCTTGGCCAGGACAAACCTTTATCGGCAAAGTGGTCGCCATCGATCCCCGCGTGAATGAAGAAACCTTAAACCTGAAGATCCGCGTGCAATTTGAAAACACCGATAATCGCTTAAAACCCGGCATGATGATGTCATCCACCATCACCTTCCCGCCCATTTCAGCCCCGATTGTGCCAGTGCAAGCCTTAGAATATTCAGGCACTAAACGCTATGTCTATGTGGTTGGCGAGGATCATATCGCCCATCGCACCGAAGTGATTTTAGGTGCGCGGGTGGGCGATCAAGTGCTCATCGATAGCGGCCTTAAAATTGGCGATAAAGTGGTGGTTCAAGGGCTTGTAAATATGCGCGATGGCTTAAAAATCAATGAAGTCGCTCTTGAAGCTAAGAATAGTAATAACCGCCCAGCCAAGTCAGACGTCAATACTGCGGAGACGAAATAATGTGGCTGTCCGATGTCTCAGTTAAACGCCCCGTCGTTGCAATTGTTTTAAGCTTACTGCTATGCGTGTTTGGCTTAGTGTCCTTTACTAAACTTTCAGTGCGGGAAATGCCCGATGTTGAAAGCCCAGTGGTGACAGTCAGCACCAGTTATTCCGGTGCATCGGCAGCGATTATGGAAAGCCAAATCACCAAGACCCTTGAGGATGAACTCACGGGGATCAGCGGTATCGATGAAATCACCTCTACAACTCGTAATGGTAGCTCGCGGATCACGGTCAAATTCCTCCTCGGTTGGAACTTAACCGAAGGGGTGAGTGATGTGCGTGATGCCGTGGCCCGCGCCCAGCGCCGTCTGCCGGAAGACGCTAACGATCCTGTAGTATCGAAGGACAATGGCTCAGGCGAACCCTCCGTGTATGTGAACTTAAGTTCAACCGTGATGGATAGAACCCAGCTGACCGATTATGCCCAGCGGGTTTTAGAAGACAGATTCAGTCTGATCAGCGGCGTGAGTTCCATCAGCATTTCGGGTGGTCTTTATAAGGTCATGTATGTCAAGCTCAGACCCGAGCAAATGGCGGGGCGCAACGTCACCGTCACCGATATTACCAGCGCCCTACGTAAAGAGAACATCGAAACCCCTGGCGGCCAAGTGCGTAACGATACCACAGTGATGTCGGTGCGTACCAAAAGGCTCTATTACACCCCAAAGGATTTTGACTATTTAGTCGTACGCACCGCCAGCGACGGGACACCTATCTATTTAAAAGATGTGGCCGATGTTGCCGTGGGCGCACAGAATGAAAACTCCACCTTTAAAAGTGATGGTATTGTTAACCTAAGCTTAGGGGTGATCACTCAATCCGATGCAAACCCATTAGTAGTCGCTCAGGAAGTCCATAAAGAAGTCGATAAAATTCAAGACTTTTTACCCGATGGCACCAGTCTTGTAGTCGACTTTGACTCCACCGTCTTTATTGACCGCTCAATCAACGAGGTCTACAACACCCTCTATGTCACTGGCGCCCTCGTGGTGTTAGTGCTGTATATCTTTATCGGTCAAGCAAGGGCAACCCTTATCCCCGCGGTAACGGTTCCAGTATCATTAATCTCCGCCTTTATTGCCGCCAACATGCTAGGTTATTCAATTAACCTACTGACATTAATGGCATTAATCCTCGCCATTGGTCTCGTGGTCGACGATGCGATTGTGGTGGTCGAAAACATTTTCCACCATATCGAAAAAGGCGAAGAGCCGCTGCTTGCGGCTTACAAAGGCACACGGGAAGTCGGCTTTGCGGT
This sequence comes from Shewanella sp. MM_2022_3, assembly GCF_022557375.1. Classification (NCBI taxonomy): domain Bacteria; kingdom Pseudomonadati; phylum Pseudomonadota; class Gammaproteobacteria; order Alteromonadales; family Shewanellaceae; genus Shewanella; species Shewanella sp. MM_2022_3. The sequence goes on along the minus strand of NZ_JAKZGV010000081.1, from coordinate 4,421 downwards.
CGTGGCAACCACCGCGGTGTTAGTCATGGTGTTCCTGCCGATTTCATTTATGGATGGCATGGTCGGTTTACTCTTTACCGAATTTTCCGTGATGCTGGCAGTGTCTGTTCTGTTCTCATCCCTCATTGCCCTCACGCTAACGCCGGTATTGAGTAGCAAATTACTCAAAGCCAATGTTAAACCTAACCGTTTCAATCGCATTGTGGATAGTGGTTTTGCGCGCATGGAAAGGGTTTACCGTGTGGGTGTAACCCATGCGATCCGCTTTAGATTACTGGCACCACTGGTCATTCTCGCCTGTATCGGTGGTAGCGCATGGTTAATGCAGCAAGTCCCTTCGCAATTAGCGCCGCAGGAAGACCGCGGTGTACTTTACGCCTTTGTGAAAGGCGCCGAGGGCACTAGCTATAACCGTATGACGGCGAACATGGATATCGTCGAAGACAGATTAATGCCACTCCTTGGCCAAGGTGTATTGCGGTCTTTCAGTGTGCAAGCCCCTGCCTTTGGTGGTCGTGCTGGCGATCAAACTGGCTATGTGATCATGCAGCTAGAGGATTGGGAACATCGCAATGTCACGGCGCAACAGGCGCTCGGGATTATAAGTAAGGCATTGAAAGATATTCCCGATGTGATGGTTCGCCCTATGATGCCAGGCTTTAGGGGGCAATCGAGTGAGCCAGTACAATTTGTACTGGGTGGCTCTGACTATGCGGAACTCTTTAAATGGGCACAGGTGTTAAAAGAGCAAGCCAATGCCAGCCCGATGATGGAAGGCGCGGATCTGGATTACGCCGAAACCACACCGGAACTAATTGTCAGCGTTGATAAAGAGCGTGCAGCAGAACTTGGGATCAGCGTCGATGACGTCTCACAAACCTTAGAAGTGATGCTCGGCGGTCGTAAAGAAACCACCTATGTGGATCGCGGCGAAGAGTACGATGTGTATCTGCGCGGTGATGAAAACAGTTTTAACAACGTCGGCGATTTAAGCCAAATCTATATGCGTTCAGCCAAGGGCGAATTAGTCACGCTCGATACGGTCACCCATATCGAAGAAGTGGCCTCAGCGCAAAGATTGAGCCATACCAATAAACAAAAATCCATCACCCTCAAGGCCAACATCAGTAAAGGTTACACCTTAGGCGAGGCCTTAACGTTCTTAGAAAACAAGTCCATAGAGTTATTACCCAAGGATATTTCCATTGGCTATACCGGTGAATCAAAAGACTTTAAAGAAAACCAAAGCAGTATTTTTATTGTGTTCGGTTTAGCGCTACTGGTAGCTTACTTGGTACTCGCTGCGCAATTTGAGAGTTTTATCAACCCCTTAGTGGTGATGTTTACCGTACCAATGGGAGTATTTGGAGGTTTCCTCGGCCTGTTAGTGACCAGCCAAGGTATTAACATCTATAGCCAGATCGGCATGATCATGTTGATTGGCATGGTGACCAAAAACGGGATCTTAATTGTCGAGTTTGCCAACCAACTGCGTGACCGAGGTTTAGCCTTAGATAAAGCCATTATCGATGCCTCAACCCGCCGTTTACGCCCGATTTTGATGACGGCCTTCACCACCTTAGTCGGCGCGATACCGCTGATTTTCTCAACGGGCGCAGGCTCTGAGAGCCGGATTGCGGTGGGGACTGTGGTGTTTTTCGGCATGGCCTTTGCGACCTTTGTCACCCTGTTTGTCATCCCAGCAATGTACCGTTTAATCTCGGCCGCGACCCATTCACCGGGTTATGTTGAAGCAAAACTCGAAGCGGCCATTAAAGCACAAGAGTTAGCGGCACAAGAGGCGGCAAAGCAGCAGGAACTCGCGCCTAAAGCCTAGCGCTTCATCTAAACAGGATCAGTGCAAGTCTCGACAACTTAAGTAAATTGACACTTACTTACCATCAAAACGCCTGATGAACCTCATCGGGCGTTTTGTATTTTAAGGCCAAATGGGTTTCCAGTGTTGTATTAACTTAAATAAGGAATGACCGTTTCTGCATCAATGCGCCTTGGATTGAAATACCAGTGAGGCGCACAGCTGATTTAGATATTTAATGTGCTTGCTATACGCCCGACAAACATCTTAATTTGTACTGGCTTCTTTTTGATCATAAATGACAATGGCTTGTTTAAGCTGTTCAAAATCCGAAGAGCACAAGTGCCGTTTCAAAGCATTAAACTTTTCGAATGGCCAATCATAAATTTTTAAAGCCAGCAACTCAGGAATAATGTCTTGATGAAAGCGATACTTGACTCGTTTAGCGGGTGAACCTGCGACGACACTGTAAGGTTCGACATCCTGAGTGACAACACTGTTCGCTGCAAGTACGGCTCCTTCACCAATAGTGACTCCAGGCATCACCATACATCTCATGCCTAGCCAAGCGCCATCACCAATATGGGTGTCACCTTTTCCTACATATGCCTCTTCAATAAAATCCATAAAAGGGTATAAGCAAAACCAATCCGCCCTATGCGTATGATTTCCGCCCATTAAAATCACAACTTCAGCGGCGATACACACATAGTCACCAATATAGAGTTTATCGATCGGCTATTTGGGCTCCCATTGGCGGCTGATTTCATCACCATGAAGATATCTCACCGCTGAGCCCTCAAACCCCATATCCCAACAATCGCTATAATAGCTGTGCTGACCTTTAATTATAATATTCGGGTTAGTAACAACTTCGTGTAACAACTGAACTTTTGACCAATGTTTATTATTCATACACATACTCTTTATAAATTAACTGTAACTGAAAAATAGTGAGATATTAAAAACTGGCTAACTCAACAAATATGTATCTTGAGTTATCGGACATGCTATTAAGGAACAATAGAATGCATAAGCAAAAAGCCTATGTACCCTAATTCTATTTAGTTTAATAAATACCGTCGTTCACTATGTTATTTTCGAACTGCAGTGGCTTCAATTTCAACACGCCATGCTGAATTTGCTAGACCTGCAATTTTCAAGACCGACCGAGCAGGTACATTAGGTTGTGTTCTTGTACCAAAAAATTGAACATAAGCAGCCATAAAACCATCCATATCCATTTCATTATTTAATGCAGGATCGCCGACTAAAAAAACCTGTAGTTTAATCACATACCCTAAGCCCAGGCCAATGTCTTTTAAACTTTTCTCTATTGCCTTTAATACCCCAATAGTTTGTCCTTTTGTATCCCCACCATATGCAAGTGGGCTATTTTCATCTTGAGTCAAATCTTGTACAGGCGGTAGTTTCCCTGAGAGATATACAATAGACATAGAGGCTGGCACCTCTACCGCTGCAGCAACAGGGAAATTTGAATTAGCAATACGATGCCGGATAACATCTTCTCCCGCAAGCGCGGCGATATTCACAGTGGAAAGTAAGCCACACAAGCCGAAAAATGAAATACGGATGACAGAAATTAACATATTGACCTCAAATATTGGATTGCCCAAATTTAAAAAAGCGTGAATTTTATACAGTACAATACGAGCCGCCCCCCTTAAATATGGGGCAATGCATCGATAGATAGTAACAACTCTCTGCCAATCGCTTCTCTCTTGTAAACATCCGCCATGCCATTCGGCGTGTCTATATTCAATGCAAAAAAGACGGCGCCTGTTGGCCATTCAGCCCAACCGGCCCACCAACCGACTTGGCCACCGAGTCCTGTTTTCGCTCTGAGAATCCATTCTCGGCCAGCTTCGACTATCATAATATCTTTGGTTAATAATTGATGTTCAACTTTAAATGGGAGTTCATTTTTATAAAGCTTTTCTAAAAAATTTATCTGCTCTTGTGCGGAGATCTCTAAACCACCTCTGACCCAATAGTCATCCACTTTTACAGTGGGATCTTGATTCCCATAATTAATTTTTTCTAGATAATCTCTTGCTTTTTTTTCACCTAACTCCTTCGCAAATCCGCGATAAACCCATAAAGCGGAATAGCGCATCGCTGAGCGTAAATTCTGATCTTGATTGTGACTAGGGATAGAGTATTTTTCACCATTCCATTTAAACGTTTGAAATTCATCCTTAACTAAGTTTGCATCGAGAGCAAATAAAGTGTGAGGAATTTTAAATGTTGATGCAGACGTAAACCGTACCGTTGAACGTGATTTATTGTAAATATAAGTGGCACTTGCCCCTCCACGTTCGTCTTTAATGATGATTGTTCCATCCGCATTGAATTTATCAAAGGTGGATTTCCATTCACTCTTTTCTGCTACAGTAATCGACTCATTTGCAACGGATTCTATTGTTGTAAAAATGAAAAGAAAGAGCGACCATAGCATTAGCTTTTTAAGTTTCATTGCAAAACCTTAATATATTATTTTTTTTAGGAGTACGATCCGCAGTGTGGTTAGAATAAAGTCCCGTTCGTGTACTCAATGAAAATTACCCGTCCTATTTCGGAAATG
>NZ_JAKZGV010000080.1:0-10049 GCF_022557375.1 Shewanella sp. MM_2022_3 | reverse complement strand
TTAAGGATGATTGACTGTAATTACACAGATAAAACTTATTGCAATAAATAATTACAGTTAATTAAAAATAAGACACCGATCATATTTTTATTGGCAACACCTAGATAAACTCCATGCCGTAATAAAACGAATTAATAATTTTCTCGAATTTCATAATGGAGTTGTATATGAAGAGGAAATCTAAAATCATGGCACATATCCGACGTACTAGACATATCATGATGCCTAGCCAACGTGATTACTTCGACCATTCATTTATCTTCCTTCGCTAATCTTCGCGTAGGTAGTAGACCAATTAACAGGTCTAAAGTGGTATTGCCCTCGTAAGCGCATACACTTATCGTACTGTTTTTTTCAGGTTTATTATCTCGCACCTAAATCAAAGCATTCTTTTGCTCGTGCAGTAACGCTGCGGCTAAGTCATTCATTTTGAATAAATCTATCTATTTATTCTTGGACGACTTATAGCTTCATCATATCTGCACACGGAATAGCCATATCTAATTTAATACCATTAATATTTTTAATTAGGTATAGGCCAAGTTGTATCCAAAACTTTTTAAAGTAAAAGGGAAATTAACGATGAAATCATTAAAAGTTGCCGCCAGCTTATCTGTTAGATCATGTTTTGAAATAGACAGAGAAGTCGTCAATGTATTAACCACAGATTTTTGCGATGTGGGCGCGGCTGTAGTTTCTGTTGATGATGTTAAAAATGGTATTGTTGAAAAAATTAAAAATACCGGATTAAAACTGCCTATTTTCGTATCCGTTTGCTGTGAAGAAACCTTCCCAGATGATATTTGCTCCTCGATTACCGGGGTATTTGAACTCTGCGGTAACAATACCGATTTCTATGGAAAACAGGTCGAAACCGCCGTCCAAAAATATGAGCAAGCCCTACTACCACCTTTCTTTGGCACACTGAAAAAATACGTGGAAATGGGTAACTCTACCTTTGCTTGCCCAGGACATCAGGGTGGTCAATTTTTCCGTAAACATCCTGTGGGTCGTCAATTTTTCGATTTCTTTGGCGAAACCATTTTCCGCTCAGATATGTGTAATGCCGACGTTAAACTCGGCGATCTGTTAATCCACGAAGGTGCGCCGCTGGATGCACAAAAATACGCGGCGAAGGTATTTAACGCCGATAAAACCTACTTTGTGCTTAACGGCACTTCTTCTTCAAACAAAGTGGCGACCAACGCACTGCTGGCGAAGGGTGACTTGGTATTATTCGACCGTAACAACCATAAATCCAACCACCATGGCGCGTTAATTCAAGCCGGTGCGACACCGATTTATTTGGAAACTGCCCGTAACCCCTTCGGTTTTATTGGCGGTATCGACGCCCACTGCTTCAAAGAAGCTTATTTAAGGGAACAAATTCGCGAAGTAGCACCTGAACGAGCCGATGAACAACGTCCATTCCGTTTAGCGATTATCCAGCTCGGCACCTACGACGGCACCATCTACAATGCTCGCCAAGTGGTTGATCGTATTGGTCATCTATGTGATTACATCCTGTTTGACTCTGCTTGGGTTGGCTATGAACAGTTTATTCCTATGATGAACGACTGCTCGCCACTGCTGCTGGAACTGACACCTGAAGATCCCGGTATTATCGTGACTCAGTCAGTGCACAAACAGCAGGCTGGGTTCTCACAAACCTCGCAAATTCACAAAAAAGATAAACATATCAAAGGCCAAGCCAGATACTGCAACCATAAACGCTTCAACAACGCCTTTATGATGCATGCCTCTACCAGCCCCTTCTACCCTCTGTTTGCTGCATTGGATGTGAACGCTAAGATGCACGAAGGCGCCAGCGGCCGTTATCTGTGGCGTGAAGCGGTAAAAGCCGGTATCGAAGCGCGTAAGTTACTGCTTAAAAAATGTAAATATATCAAGCCATTTATCCCAAGTATGATCGAGGGGCGCCCATGGCAGGATTATCAAACTGAACAAATGGCCGATGATTTACGTTTCTTCGAGTTTGAACCCGGACAAAAATGGCACTCCTTCGAGGGCTATGAAAAAGGCCAATATTTCGTTGATCCTTGTAAGTTCCTATTAACTACGCCAGGTATTGATGCCGAAACCGGTAAATATACTGAGTTTGGTATTCCCGCGACGATTTTGGCTAACTTCTTACGTGAAAATAATATTATTCCCGAGAAATGCGACTTAAATTCGATTTTATTCTTGATGACACCTGCGGAAGATATGGCAAAAATGCAGCACTTAGTGTCGCAAATATCTCGCTTCGAGAAATTAGTCGATGAAGATGCGCCATTATCGGAAGTATTGCCAAACGTCTATAACGCCAATAAAGCTCGTTATAAAGACTATACCATTCGTCAACTCTGCCAAGAAATGCACAACCTTTATGTAAGCCATGACGTAAAACAATTGCAAAAAGAAATGTTCCGTCATGCTCACTTCCCAACAAAAGTAATGGACCCACAGGAAGCTAACCTCGAGTTTATTCGCGGCAATGTTGAATTAGTGCCACTGTCACAAATCGAAGGGCGAATTGCCGCAGAAGGCGCCCTGCCATATCCACCAGGGGTGTTATGTATGGTGCCAGGTGAAATATGGGGTGGCGCAGTACAACGTTATTTCCTAGCCCTTGAAGAAGGCATCAATTTATTACCCGGATTCTCTCCAGAATTACAAGGTGTTTATCTCGAAAGCACCCCAGACGGAAAAATCCAAGCCTTAGGTTATGTATTAAATAAATAATTGAATCTGACTGTAGAGTTAATTAACCCCGCTCTACAGTCAATTTCAACCTTCTATAATGAATTACATTATTAGGTCATTATTATGAGTAAATCAGAAAATAAAATTGGCGTTGTCCAATTAACGATTATCACCATAGTCAATATGATGGGTTCTGGGATTATCATGCTGCCCACCCAATTAGCACAAGTCGGTACTATCTCTGTGCTTTCTTGGCTTGTGACCGCCGCAGGCTCAACCGCGCTGGCCTTTGCGTTTGCAAAATGCGGTATGTTCAGTAAAAAAACTGGTGGTATGGGCGGTTATGCCGAATATGCCTTTGGCCGCAGCGGTAACTTTATGGCGAACTACACCTATGCGGTTTCACTACTTATCGCTAACGTCGCCATCGCTATCTCCGCCGTGGGTTATGCCGCGGTGCTACTCGAAGTGAACTTAAGCCCAATGGCTATCTGTCTTGCCACCATTGGCGTGCTTTGGTTAGCCACAGTCGCAAACTTTGGTGGTGCTCGCATTACGGGCCGCGTGAGCAGCGTGACCGTCTGGGGGATTATTCTGCCAGTGATTGGCGTGTCGTTAGTCGGTTGGTTCTGGTTCGACATCGACCTCTATAAAGGCGCATGGAACCCACATGATATGCCGTTCTTCAAAGCCTTAGGCGGTTCTATCGCGATGACCTTATGGGCATTCCTTGGCTTAGAATCGGCTTGTGCTAACTCAGAGGCCGTTGATAACCCAGAGAAAAACGTTCCTATCGCCGTAATGGGCGGAACGTTAGGAGCGGCGCTTATCTATATCGTTTCCACCAACGTGATAGCCGGGATTGTGCCTAACGCCGAACTTGCTAATTCAAACGCACCTTTTGGTTTAGCCTTCGCGCAAATGTTTAACCCTGTTGTGGGTAAAATCGTAATGGCCTGCGCCATTATCTCCTGTACAGGTTCATTGCTCGGTTGGCAGTTCACTATCGCGCAAGTGTTTAAAGCCTCTGCCGATGAAGGTTTCTTCCCTAAAGTGTTCGCTAAAGTCAGCAAAGCAGATGCGCCAATTTGGGGGATGACCATCATCGTTTCGATTCAAACCCTGCTGTCTTTGATGACTATCAGTCCATCACTGAGCAAACAGTTTGAAGCGCTCGTTAACCTTGCGGTGGTAACGAACATTGTGCCTTATATCCTGTCGATGGCAGCCCTAGGTGTAATGCAAAAACAACTCAAGGTGCCAGCCAACAAAGCCCGTGTCGCCAACGTGATTGCGATTATCGGTGCTCTGTATAGCTTTTACGCCCTCTATAGCTCTGGTGAAACTGCAGTGATGTTAGGTGCTATCGCGACTTTCTTCGGTTGGACCATCTACGGGGTGATTTCAAATAAAACCCCAAGCGTTGGGATCAAAGCGGCGTGAGCACAATGCACCTGCGAGTATCACCCCTTAATAAATAAGAAACTTAACAGCAATCCGTCATTAGGGACCTTAAGCCTCTGCGCCTAAGGTCCCCAGACAAAACTTGCCTAATTTCGGTGGAATGATGAAAAAAACCTGCATAGCGTTAATGCTACCTATGCTGTTGGTGGCCACCAGCAGCCAAGCGATTGAACTCTATAACGATCAAAAAAATTCATTAGATTTAAGCGGTTGGTTAGGCTTCGCGGCACTCAACGACAGCCACGATACCTCAGTAATCGATGACTCCTCCCGAGTACGATTTAGCTTTGAACGCAGCGAGAGAAATGGCTGGACCGCCTTTGCCACCACGGAATGGGGCATCAACATGGTGTCTAGCGATGACAGTTTAGTGATGCAAGGTGGCAAATTGGCCGCCGAAAAAACCGAAGACTTCCTCTACAACCGCTTAGGTTATGTCGGTATGTCGCACGATGAATGGGGTAGCCTCAGCTTTGGTAAGCAATGGGGCGCTTACTATGATGTTGCAGGCACTACGGATTTACCGAACGTCTTCGCCGGATATAGTGTCGGTGCCTATGCCTTTAGCGATGGCGGGTTAACCGGAACAGGCCGTGCCGACTCCGCGTTTATCTACCGCAATAGCTTTGGCCCAGTGCAAATCGCCCTACAATACGCCGCCAAAACCAATGGTGATGTCACCTTAAAAAACGACGACGGCAGCGAAATGACTAACTCTGAACTCAATTTCGACAGCAGTTACGGTGCCAGCCTGACCTACTCACTCACCGATAAATTTAAACTGCTCGCCGGCTTTAATCGTGGCGACTTTGAAGGCCACCTAGGTAACACTCAAGTCGATGAAACCAACGAAATCGTCGGTATCGGCGCCATGTATGGTGATTACTATCACTACGCCGATAAACGCGAAGCCAGCGGTCTCTACGTCGGCTTTAACGCCCATCAGAGTAAGAACAATGAGCTAGTCGGCGGCGAACTCTACGACGCTACTGGCGCTGAGCTGATGACGGCCTATCAATTCGATAATGGCTTTGTGCCTATGATTGTCCTCAGCTATTTGGACTTAGACACAGATGCCAGTACGCCCATCCAAGGCAAATGGACCCGCCAATTCGCCATGCTTGGCCTGCACTACCGTTACAGTAACGACACTGTGATGTTTGCCGAAATGAAGTTAGATTTCAGCAACATGGATGATCCAGCACTCGAAGCACAGGAAGATAATGGCTTTGCGGTAGGGATTAACTACTTCTTTTAGGAATGGAAAGTCTTCATCAGGCTCTCCCGTACATTGAGGGATAGTGGCTCACGTTCCTCATATCCGTGGGCCCATTTGAGACTGAGGTGCGGTGCACGTTCCGTCTACAAACGCTCGCCACACACTCATTGGATGGTACCGCTGGTTTACCATCATCTCTGCGCCACTCCAAATAGATTTACTGGAGTGGCTTTTTTTCACCATTACTTGGCGTGCTGACGGCCTGAAGAGGCTTTGTTTCCGCGACCTTGGTGGCCAGCCTTACCCTGCTCTGATTTTCCCTTAAAGCCCGACTGACCAAAAGGCGCCTTAGCTCCGGGACGGCTGCTTTTAGGCTGCTGACCTTGCGTTGCATTCGCCCCAGAAGACTTGGGTCCCTTAGGCTTGCTTGCGCTCGGTTTGCCCTTGGCATCGACTTTACCCTTACGCTCATCGAACTGATTGCCCGAGAAACGCGTCAGGGCTTTTTGCCCTTGGTTAGCATCCTTCATCCATTTCGGGCCACGTTCGTTGCGCCCTTCTGGAGGCACGAGGTGATTTGGGCTGTTACCAATCAAATCTTCACGTCCCATGGCAATCAAGCCTTCACGGATAATTGGCCAACCTGCTGGGTCGTGGTAACGCAGCAGCGCCTTATGCAGGCGGCGTTGGCGGCCCTTCTTCGGCACTGGCACCACCTCACTGGTGTGCTTGACGTTTTTCAGCGAGTTCAACTCAGTGTGATAAATGGTCGTCGCATTCGCCATTGGCGATGGATAGAAGTTTTGCACTTGGTCGAGCTTAAACTTACGCTCCTTCAACCAGAGCGCGAGGTTGAGCATATCCTCGTCGGTTGTGCCGGGATGCGCCGAAATAAAATAAGGGATCAGGAACTGCTCTTTACCCGCTTCCTTAGAAAACTTATCGAACAGCTCTTTAAACTTATCGTAGGCGCCCATGCCGGGTTTCATCATCTTGCTGAGCGGCCCTTCTTCGGTATGCTCAGGGGCGATTTTTAAATAGCCGCCCACATGGTGCTGGACCAACTCTTTGACATAAGCAGGATCTTCAATCGCTAAGTCGTAACGCACACCCGAAGCAATCAAGATTTTCTTAATGCCGGGCACAGCACGAGCGGCGCGGTACAAGTCGATAGTATGTTTATGATCTGTGCCTAAATGGCCGCAAATCGATGGATACACACAGGATAAACGGCGACAGGTTTTCTCCGCTTTTTCACTGGTACAACCGAGGCGATACATGTTGGCAGTGGGGCCACCTAAGTCAGAAATCACCCCAGTAAAACCGGGAACCTTATCCTGAATATCTTTGATTTCTTTGATAATCGATTCTTGCGAACGGCTCTGGATAATTCGGCCTTCGTGCTCGGTAATCGAGCAGAATGAACAGCCACCAAAGCAGCCGCGCATAATGTTGATCGAGGTTTTGATCATGTCATAGGCAGGGATTTTCTCCTTGCCGTAGGCAGGATGCGGCACCCGTTTATAGGGTAAATCGAACACGGCATCCATTTCGTCGGTATTGAGTGGCCAAGCTGGTGGGTTCACCCACACGCCACGGTCACCGTGGGGCTGGAACAACGCCCGCGCACAACCTGGGTTTTGTTCTTGGTGCAAAATCCGCGAGGCATGGGCGTATAAGTATTTGTCCTCAGAGACCTTTTCAAAGGCTGGCAGCAGCACATAGGTTTTATCCCAAGGCTTAGGGCGTGGCGGCTGCACACTGATGGGTTTTGGCGCATCGTTATCGAAAATTTTAACATCCGATGGGCCAGATAAATTGGCACAGCCCACATCGTCGGCGCCATAGGGGTTCGGAATAGGATCGATCTTATGCAGTTGATCGATCTTGCGAGAATCCATCCCACGCCACTCGGGCATAGGCTCTTTACGAATAACGGCTGTACCGCGCACATCTTGGATATCCGCAATCGCTTCGCCCGCCGCTAAACGACGCGCCACTTCGGCCAGCGGACGCTCGGCGTTGCCGTACATCAAGATGTCGGCCTTGGCATCGAAAATCACGCTGCGACGGACTTTATCCGACCAATAATCGTAGTGCGCAATACGGCGCAGACTCGCCTCGATGCCGCCAATGATCACTGGCACATCTTTAAAGGCTTCTTTACAACGTTGGGTATAAACGGTCACTGCACGGTCGGGGCGCTTACCCCCCACATCGCCAGGAGTATAAGCATCATCGCTGCGGATACGACGGTCGGCGGTGTAACGGTTGATCATTGAATCCATGTTGCCGGCGGTGACACCAAAAAACAGATTCGGGCGCCCTAGCTGCATAAAGGCATCTTTGCTCGACCAATCAGGCTGGGCAATAATCCCGACGCGGTAGCCTTGGGCTTCTAACATCCGGCCAATGACCGCCATGCCAAAGCTTGGGTGGTCCACATAGGCGTCACCAGTGACAATAATAATGTCACAGCTATCCCAGCCTAATTTCTCCATCTCCTTGCGAGACATAGGTAAGAAAGGCGCGGTGCCGAATGACTCGGCCCAATACTTGGGATGGCTAAACAGTGTGGATTCAACTTGCATCGATTTTGACCCAAAAACGTAATGTCAAACAAAGGTGCAGACAAAAGCAAGCCGCACCGATTTAGGGACGCGGAGTATAGCAGGCAAACAGGGATAAGTGCGATTAAAAAAACAGCAGCCGAGGTGTTTTTCGGGGTATTTACGCCAATGCGCTTAATACCCCTAAAGTGGCTAAGGATATGGCTTAGACGGCCATTACCTATCCCAGCAGTTACAGACTTTGGGAAAAATGCACTAAGTTGACTAGGGCTAGGCTGATAGTCACCAACCAAGTGAGCAACACGCCCCAAAAACGGCCGAAATGATAACCGCCTTTGCCTTGAGTTAAGCCAATAGCATGGAGTAAACGCGCTACAATCCATACAGTACCAAAGCAGTGCAAATAGAAATGCGCTAAGCCACCCGCCTCGGCCACTAGCATTAAAATCAATACGATGGGCGCATTCTCAATTAGATTTGCGTGCACCCTGTTCGCCAGTGCTAAAGCATCGTTACCGCCGTCACCGAGACCGATTTTTTGGCTTCGTCTTAATTTCACCACTCGATACGCTAAAGCAATGATTAACAACCCAGTCAAGCTGGCGTAAAACCCTGTTACGATTAATGGCATAGCAACTCCCTTTTAATTAACATAAGCACGGTATACACCGCAAAAATTCAGCAATTTATTTGTATTCAGGTTAAAAGCCATTAACCTTTTAGTGACGAGATAGGTTAATATGCGCGCGCAATCTCTTACAACTTTTTATACAGCGAATAGCCCGATTGGATAACGAACAGTTTCTCGAAAAGCGTAAATTTATCATTAAGCTAGGTAAGGCTTTGCATAAGTTTGGCACACCCGCTTACCGTCTTGAAACCCATTTACAAACCGTTTCTCGGACGCTCGGAATCGAAGGTTATTTTTTAATCTCGCCGACCTCCATGACCTTCGTATTACAACACGATACCGATCAAGAATATAACCATGTTGCGCGGGTAAAACCCGGCGAGTTGGATTTAGGCTCTCTCGCCCGCACCGATGAACTGGTGGATGAACTCACCTCGGGCAAACGCACACTCACCGAAGCCTTAGACAGGCTAGAGGAAATCGCTAACAAACCCAACCCCTATGGCCCAGCACTAACTTGTTTTTCCTTCGGCACCTCAGCAGCGGCATTTGCCATGTTGATGGGCACAGGGTGGAACGATGTTTTTTGGTCTGGTTTGTTAGGCTTGCTAGTCTATGGCTTTGTATACCGCGCCGAGCGCTCGACACGCATGGCAGAAGTGTTAGAGCCATTCGCGACGATTGTTTGCGCCATTGCCGCCTGCGCCATTGCCCGCATCGACCCTAATATTAATATTCCGGTGGTGATCCTCTCCTCCATCATCATCTTTATTCCCGGTTTAGCCTTAACCTTGGGGCTTGCTGAGCTGGCGGCACGCGATTTGATTTCGGGCACGGCGCGGATCATGGATGCCAGTATGCTGTTGTTTAAGCTATATTTTGGTGCAGTGTTAGGGATGGCAATTGGTAAAGCCTTCTTCGGTGAGGCCATTTATATCGAACCGGAAGGACTGCCTCGCTGGGCGATTTGGTCAGCGGTGCCCATCCTTTCTATGGCGCTGGTGTTCATCTTTAAAGCACGTATGCAAGATTCGCCTTGGGGCGTTCTAGCGGGAATTGTCGCATTTTTCTCCGCCATGTTAGGTGGGCACTTTTTTGGTGATTCGGTGGGGATATTTTTCGGTGCCCTAGCCGTAGGAGTTTACTCCAATCTTTATGCCCGTTGGATGAAGGCTCCTGCCTCAATTGCATTGCTGCAAGGCATTGTGATCTTAGTACCCGGCAGTAAAACCTACATAGGGCTGAACGCGCTAATCTCCGGCGAAACTATGCTTAACCAATCCCATATTGGCTCGCAGATCTTTTTGATCTTTATGTCGCTTATCGCCGGACTGATTTTTGCCAACGTCGTAGTACCACCAAGGCGTACGCTATAACATTCATCCTCAGGGCTGGCGCCAATTCCAGCCCTATTCTTAAAATAACCTTATGAAAAATCATAATCTTATTAAAATGTTTA
>NZ_JAKZGV010000007.1:0-157258 GCF_022557375.1 Shewanella sp. MM_2022_3 | reverse complement strand
TTGCTTGGTGACAATAGCATTGTGGTCCCACCTGATCCCATCCCGAACTCAGAAGTGAAACGCAATCGCGCCGATGGTAGTGTGGGGTCTCCCCATGTGAGAGTAGGTCATCGCCAAGCGCCTAATTTAGCTTAATGTGCAAACGTTAAGTTAAAGGAGCGGTAGTTCAGTTGGTTAGAATACCGGCCTGTCACGCCGGGGGTCGCGGGTTCGAGTCCCGTCCGCTCCGCCAACATAAAGAAATAAGCCTCATCGAAAGATGAGGCTTTTTTCGTTTATTCGCCGGATAAATCTACTCAGACTAACTATCAGCGGTGTTGTACTCTGTCTCATTCTTGTAAGCTATTCTGATACCATCATTTTTATTAAAAGAATTGAGTCGTTTTCGTTATGATAGACGGCTTATTTTTACGGTTGGACTGGTCAGTTTTTCATTTGTGGGTGAGGTGGTTGTGCGCCACTTGGCAGTATTGAACTGTGTTTCTGCCCACAGATAAATTAAACGGTATAATGTTTACCAATTTTTACGAGTAATAAAATGAATTGTCGCCTAGGCTGTGGTGCTTGTTGTATTGCACCTTCAATTAGCAGTGGGATCCCTGGAATGCCAAATGGTAAGGCGGCTGGGGAGCGCTGTGTGCAGCTCAGTGATGATAATTTGTGTTTGATTTTCGGCTCGCCTGATCGTCCTGCGGTTTGTAGTGATTTTGAAGCGTCTTTAGATGTCTGTGGGGATTCTAACGAAGAGGCGCTTTGGTTGATCACAAACCTTGAATCTCAAACATCTCAATAGTTTATTGCTGACAGGTGAATTATGCAGTTAACACGCTATACCGACTTTGGTGTTCGCACGCTGATGTATTTGGCGGTTCAGCCCGATAGAACAACCCTTTTTAGGATCGCAGAGATTACCGAGGTCTTCGATTTGTCACCAAATCATGTCTCGAAAATTGTGCACCACTTAGGCAAGTTAGGTTATCTAGAAACCATACGCGGTAAGATGGGTGGCTTTCGTTTAGGGAAACCAGCGAGCGAGATTAATCTTGGGCAACTCATTCGTGCGTTAGAGAACTCGCTGGCACCGATTGATTGCAGCAAACCTTACTGCCGCTTCACTCCCGCCTGTCAGTTGAAGGGCGTATTAGCCCAAGCGGTTGAGGCGTATTTAAGCGTGCTCGATCAATACAGCTTGGAGGACATTGTAAGCAATCGAAATGAGTTGCTAGCATTGCTGCCAGATATGACTATTTCTGTCTTACAGTTGGATTAGCGCCTTTCTCATGGGCTAGTTCGATGGGCAACAAGCGTGATGTCGGTACTAGCTCAATTCCTTCCGCCTTTAGGCGTGCTAAGTTCGTTTTTAAGAAGTGAATGGTTTCGGGGTAAGGATGCGCGATGGCCACTAAACTGCCTTGCGCGTGAGCCTGACTTATCATCAAGTTAAACTGTTTTTCCAGCGCTGTTGCACTGACATCATTATCCAGAAAGAGTTGGCGTCGTAGCAGTGGCACGCCGAGTAAATCTGCCTTATCTCCCGCCTTAGTGAATTTGGTTGTCATGCTATCGACAAAGTAGAGCTGCTTCTGCTTTAGCGTTTCCATTACCCATAACATAGGATCATCGAGCTGCGTCAGCAGGCTCCCCATATGATTGTTGGCACCTTTAGCGAAGGGCACGCTGGCGATAGCAGCAAGTACACTGCTACGTATCTGTGCTTCGCTCATTTTGTTGGTTAAACCGCCGAGCCCTAAGGCTTTACCATTGAGCGCCTGCATGGGTAAGTGCAGCATAATCTCGTGGCCTTTGGCGTGTGCGGCTTTGGCTAGCTTATTGCTGAGCGGCGTGTGTGGCAGCACCGATAAGGTGACTGCGCTGGGGAGTGAAAGCACGGCTTCGTCGGTGTGACGATAGCCGATATCATCGATGATTAAGGCGATTTGAGCTGCATTGCTTGGCGCAATACTGATAGCCAAAAGGGCCAATATATAAAATAGACGCACTATTTCTTCTTATTAGTCATGATGTTGTATCCAAGAAATAGCGGAAATGACTATGTTATCTTGGCTGACATCGGTTCGTGCTGAGATGGCGTCGATTATAGCCATATTCTTTTGATTGGAGCCAGTTTCGGTTGCAACTTTGATATCTGGCACTATGCCGATAGCGTGGATGTTTTCCCCTTTGGGTGTGTTGTACTGGGCGATAGTGAGCTTGATGGCATTGCCGTCGTTCAGTATGGGGATCAGGCTTTGTACTGTGCCTTTGCCGAAGCTGGTTTCACCGAGCAGCTTGGCGCGACCATTATCTTGTAGTGCTGCGGCGAGGACTTCGGAGGCGGAGGCCGAGCCTTTATTGATCAGCACTAACATTGGCACATTGGTCAGCATGGTTTGGGGGGAGGCGTAATAGTCGGAATTGGCATCGAAGAAGCGGCCTGAGGTAGAGACGATTCGTCCTTTAGCCAGAAACAGGTCGGCAATTTTGATTGCCTGATCCAGCAAGCCGCCGGGATTATTGCGTAAATCTAAAATCAAGCCCGTAAGATGCGCGTTTTGCCACTGGCTTAAACTGCGCACCATATTCTCGGTGGAGTTTTCTTGAAAGCTGCTGAGCCTAATATAGCCGATATTACCATCCAGTAATTTGCTGGCGACAGATTGAATCGTAATAGTGCTTGGTTTGAGTGATACCTCGAACTGGGCGTCATCATTATGGTGCTTCAGTGTGAGGTGAATACTCTGATTGCTGAGGCTATGTTGTTTGATTTGATTGAGGATATCCGCAAGATTGGTTTCGGTGGTTGGCGTGTTATTTAGCTTGATAATGATGTCCCCCGCTTGGATACCTGCCTGTTCGGCGGGCGAGTTCGCAAAGGGCGCGATAATGCTGATATGGTCTTTATCGCTAGCGACCTCAAAACCAAAGCCGAAGTATTCGCCGCGATTGGAATCTTTTAAGTCGAGTAACTCTTGGTGATTTAAAAAGCTGGAATAGGGATCTAAGTGCTCAAAAATCCCTTTAATGGCCGCTTGCACCAGCTCATCTTTGGAAATGGTTTTAACGTAATAGGTTTCGACCGTTTCTAATACATCCTGCAATAGCGGGTAGTCGAAGTCACTCTGATATGATTTGGCATTCTCTTGGCTGGAGAGGCTAATGGACAGGCCTAGGCTTAGGCCGAGTCCAAGGCAGACGATATTGCGTATTAGATGTTTCATAGCCGTCCCCGATGTTGATGGGGACGGCTACCTTAGCAACAGTACTGATTAACGACAGTACTTGGCTGGATCGACCGCTTGCCCCTTATACCTTATTTCAAAGTATAGGCCAGGCTCTGTCTGTCCACCCGAACGTCCGACTAAAGCAATTGCTTCACCGGTTTTGACCATGTCTCCAGGGCTTTTTAACAGGGCCTGCGCATGGCCGTAGAGGCTCATGTAACCTTTACCATGGTCTATCACCATCACCATACCAAAGCCTTTAAGCCAGTCGGCATAGATGACTTTACCGCCAGAAACCGCGCGAATATTTTGTCCTTCGGGCGCAGAGAGCATAGTGCCTTTCCACACCACTTGGCCCGATCTCGGGCTGCCAAAACCAGCAGTAACACGGCCCTTTGTTGGCCATTTGAGTTTACCGCCTTGTTTATCGAAGCCTTCCATCGAAGGATTGTCACGCATGGCCTTAAGTGCTTGCTCAACGACCCGTTTTAAGCTGGCCTCTTCAATTTGCAGTTGTTCGAGTTCGGCACCTTTAGTGTTTAAGGTGCGCTGTAATTCATTGAGGGTTAATTGGCGTTGATCTTGTTCTTGGTTCAAGCGCTTAGATTGCACTTGTTGCTCGGCCATCAACTTAGTTAATTGTTTTTGCTTGCTGGTTTGGGTGACTTTAATCTCATCCAGCTCTGTGATGGTTTGTTTTAACTCATTAATCGATTTCATCCGCGCTTTGTTGAGATATTGGTAATAGGCCAACATCCGCTCAATAGTGGCGGGACTTTGCTGATTCAGCATCATCTTAGTGTAATCGTGGTTACCGGCTAGATAGGCGCTCGCAAGTTGTTTTGAAAGCGTATTTTGCTGGCTCACCTTGAGGGTTTCTAACTCTTCCTGGCGTTGCTTGAGTTCGGCAAGTGTATTATCAATCTGCGTCAAACTGGTTTTGGTGCTATTGACCTTTTTGACTGCCGCCGCAATCGCCTCTTCATCGCTGCGTAGCAGTGCGAGTAACTTTTCCCGCTGCTTACTGGTGTTTTTAAGCGCGCTTTGTTGTTGGTTGATTTGCGCTTGGATGGATTTCAACTCGGACTGACGCTTCTCCAAATCAGAAGCGTAGACCGAGAAAGATAACATCATAAAGCCAGCAATAATGCTGGCTTTAACGGGGAGTCGAGTGCTCACTAGGTAACAACTACTCTTTAACGTGGATTAAGGGCTTACCCGTCATCTCTGCGGGAATGGTTTCACCCATCAGGTGCAGAATCGTTGGGGCGACATCGCTCAGTTTACCGCCTTCATCTATGGTGGCGTCACGGCCAACAAACACAAAGGGCACGAGTTCACTGGTATGCGCCGTATGGGCTTGGCCAGTGGTTTCGTCGGTCATCTGCTCGGCGTTGCCGTGGTCGGCGGTAATAATACATTCGCCGCCCACTTTTGCCAGTGCGTCAACTACGCGGCCTATACAGGCATCGACAGCTTCGCAGGCTTTAACTGCCGCATCGAAGTTGCCAGTATGACCCACCATATCACCGTTAGGGTAGTTACAGATAATCACATCGTATTTAGCGGATTCAATCGCTGCGACTAACTTATCCGTCAGCTCGGTTGAGCTCATCTCAGGTTGTAAGTCGTAGGTTGCCACTTTAGGTGAGTTGATCAGGATACGATCTTCACCGTTGAATGGCTCTTCCTTACCGCCGTTGAAGAAGAAGGTGACATGGGCATATTTTTCAGTTTCGGAGATACGTAACTGAGTACGACCACGATTTTGCAGCACTTCACCTAAGGTATTTACTAGGTTTTCAGAAGGATAAGCAATAGGTGCTTTGATATCAGCCGCGTATTCGGTCAGCGTTACAAAGTTAACCTTTGGCGTCACTGCACGTTCAAAACCGTCGAAATCGGCATTGATAAAGCTGCGGGTGATTTGACGAGCACGGTCGGCGCGGAAGTTCATGAAAATCAGCGCATCGCCATCGTTCAAGCTGGCAACCTTGCCTTCGCTATCGGTAATGGCAGAAGACGACACAAACTCATCATTTTCGTTACGCTCATAAGCGGCTTCTAATGCGGTCACAGCGTTATCGTATTGGAACTTCGCCTTGCCTTGGGTGATCAGGTCGTAAGCCTGAGACACGCGGTCCCAACGGTTATCGCGGTCCATAGCAAAGTAACGACCAATAATCGAGGCGATACGACCATGACCCAATGTAGTAAACAGATCATCAAAGTGGCTTAGGCTGCCTTTGGCGCTGCGAGGTGGGGTATCGCGACCATCTAAGAAGGCATGTAAGTACACTTTAGTGGCACCGCGTGCTACTGCCATGCGGCACATGGCTTCGATATGCTCTTCATGGCTGTGTACGCCACCGGGAGAGAGCAGGCCCATAATGTGCACTGCACCACCAGCTTTTACTGCCGCATCAACGGCATCACAAAGGGCTGGATTTTGTTCAAACTCATGATCTGCAATGGCTTTACTGATACGAGTCAGCTCTTGGTAAACGATTCGGCCAGAACCTAAGTTGATATGGCCTACTTCAGAGTTTCCCATCTGCCCATCGGGCAAGCCTACATCTAAGCCTGAGCCTGAAATTAAACCGTGGGCATATTGGGCGTTGAGACGGTCGAGTACTGGTGTGTTGGCGTGGTAAATCGCATTCATATGCGTATTTTCACGGTAACCCCAGCCATCGAGGATCAACAACGCGATTGGACGTTTAGTTGTCGTCATGGTGATACCTTTAAAGTTTAAGGAAGCTAAAGAAATCTGAAATTGGTTAAATATTACTACGTAAGCGGGGTACGAAAAAGCGCTTTACCTAGATTAAGGTCATCGAATGGCTATTTCAGCGAATTCTGTGAGCGCCAAGAGAAGCGAGATGGCGCAAGGGCTGAGCTGTGTTCTAGAACTGTGACTAAACTGCTGCAATCTGCCAAGGCAATGGGTATACTCTGTGCCCTTATCGAATTTTTCGCCATTTATACGGGCTGTAACCATGCAAGAATATATCGAATTTTTTAAGGCTCACACTATGCTAAGTCTGGCTTGGGTGGGTTTGTTTGTGATGCTTGTGGTCAGTGTGATCAAATCGAGCTTTTCAAAAATCAAAAATGTTACTCATCAAGAACTCACTATTATGGTGAACCGACAAGACGCCAAAGTCGTGGATGTGCGTTCTAATGACGAATTCCGCAAGGGCCATATTGTTGATGCAGTTAACGTTACGCTCGCGGATATCAAAAATAATCAGGTTTCTGCCCTTGAAAAGTTTAAAGGTAGTCCCATTATACTGGTATGCAATGCTGGCATGACCTCGTCTCAAGCGGCTCAGCTTTTAAGTAAACAAGGTTTTGAAAACCTGTATAACTTAAAAGGTGGTATGGGTGAATGGCAGGCAGCGAATATGCCTGTTTCAAAAAGCAAAAGATAAGTTGTCGGCGGCAGTTATGCGCTGTGCAGCATAGTTAATTGATTGTGCAGCAGTAGCGTCATCATTGTTTGGCATACTAATCCTGCAGTCACTAAGGGCTTTATTAAGTGTTTAGATTGACTTCACAAGTACCCGTTAAGGGAAAGTAGGGACGGTACTGAGATCTAATACAGGCCTCGTAATAAGCCCGAGCTAAATTGACAAAAAGCCAGCCACAAAAGTGCTGGCATAACATTGATAGGATAGGTAGGAAATTATGGCTGAAGTAGCAAACAACGAACAACAAGCCCCACAATTCAACATCCAACGTGTTTACACTAAAGATGTTTCTTTCGAAACACCTAACAGCCCAGCTGTATTCCAAAAAGAATGGAATCCAGAAGTTAAGTTAGATTTAGACACTCGCAGCGCTAAATTAGCCGATGACGTATACGAAGTAGTTCTGTCTTTGACTGTGACTGCACAAAACGCTGGCGAAACTGCATTCCTGTGTGAAGTACAACAAGCGGGTATCTTCTCAATCGCAGGTCTGACTGAGCCACAACTGGCTCACTCATTAGGCGCATACTGCCCTAACATCCTATTCCCATATGCGCGTGAAGCTGTAGGTAGCTTAGTGGGTCGTGGCACTTTCCCACAACTGAACTTAGCACCAGTAAACTTCGACGCTCTGTTCGCACAATACGTGCAACAACGTCAAGCCGCAGCAGCTGCACCCGCAGCCGAAGAAGCTAACGCTTAATTACATGAAAAACTCTGCCGATATCACGGTGTTAGGGGCGGGCTCTTATGGCACCGCCCTTGCCATCTCTTTAGCCAGCAATGGTCATAAGACCTTGTTGTGGGGGCACGATCCTGCCCATATGCAGACGCTCGCTCAGGATAAATGCAACCAAGCGTTCTTGCCGGGTATTGCCTTTCCTGAGTGTTTACATATCGAAGCCGACTTAGCCAAAGCTTTAGCGGCCAGCAATAATGTGCTGATTGTAGTACCTAGCCATGTGTTTGGCTCGGTATTGGCCCAAGCGAAACCTTTGTTACGCCAAGATGCTCGCATCGTATGGGCGACCAAAGGACTCGAGCCTGAAACCGGACGTTTGCTGCAAGATGTGGCCCGTGATGTGTTAGGCGAGCAATATCCGCTGGCGGTATTGTCAGGACCGACGTTTGCGAAGGAATTAGCCATGGGGTTACCTACGGCGATTTCGGTTGCGGGCACTTGTCCTAAATTTACCGCTGAGCTAGTGGAATTGCTGCACAGCCCTAAACGCTTACGTGTTTACGCTAACGACGACTTTATCGGCCTGCAATTAGGCGGCGCGGTGAAGAACGTTATCGCCATTGGCGCGGGGATGTCCGACGGTATTGGCTTTGGTGCTAATGCCAGAACGGCGTTAATCACCCGTGGTTTAGTCGAGTTAACTCGCTTAGGCGAAGCCTTAGGCGCTAGCACTGCCACCTTTATGGGCATGGCTGGATTAGGCGACCTAGTGTTGACTTGTACCGACAACCAATCCCGTAACCGCCGCTTTGGTTTAGCCTTAGGTAAAGGCTGCGATGTGGATACCGCCCAGGCCGAAATCGGCCAAGTGGTTGAAGGTTATCGCAATACTAAAGAAGTGTTTACCCTGGCGAAGCGCATGGGCGTCGAAATGCCGATCACCGAGCAAATCTACCAAGTGTTATACCAAGGCAAAGCGCCCTTGGATGCCGCCAAAGAACTGCTCAGCAGAGAAAAAAAATCAGAAACGCCAGCGCAATAAAGCGCGAGCCGTGATGATGCTGAATAAAATAAAGGGTGCTAAAATAGCGCCCTTTTTTATGTCCGATCGCTATCGCCTTAATGTTACCGGCAGCAGTCGGGCATTGGCTGTATCCATTAAGAGTGGATGCTGAATGCGGAATATCTACCCCAATATCGAAGATCAATACTGTAACTCAGTCTTTGAACTATTTGGGATGATGGGCAATAGCCAAATTAATTTATCGACGGGAGTATAAGTGTGAAACATCATGATGTAATTATTATCGGAGCCGGCGCCGCAGGATTAATGTGTGCTGCAACAGCGGGTTACCGAGGTCGTGATGTACTGGTACTCGATAATGCCAAGCAGGCTGGGCGTAAAATCCTTATCAGCGGTGGCGGCCGTTGTAACTTTACTAACCTGAAAGTCGAACCCGCCAACTTTATCTGTGGCAACCCGCACTTTGTAAAATCCGCATTGGCGCGTTATCCGTCGCAGCAGTTTATTGAACTGGTTGAGCGCCACGGCATTGAATACCACGAGCGCGATCATGGCCAGCTGTTTTGTAATGACTCGGCCAAAGAGATAGTCACTATGCTGCTGACCGAATGTGAATGGGCGGGCGTGAGCATTAAGTTGCGTACCGATATTCTGGCGGTGAGCAAAACTGAGGCTGGTCGCTTTGAGCTAAACACCTCAAATGGCGAGTTAAGTTGCGACTCCTTAGTGATCGCCACCGGCGGTTTATCCATGCCAAAACTTGGCGCCACGCCCTACGGCTATCAATTGGCCGAGCAGTTTGGGCTTAAGGTGTTGCCAACACACGCGGGTCTGGTGCCTTTTACTTGGCACAGCGAAGATAAAATTCGCTTCGAACCGCTGTCGGGCATTGCCGTACCGAGCCGCATTACCGCCAAAGATGGCACCGCCTTTAGCGAAGCTTTGCTCTTTACCCATAGAGGCTTATCTGGCCCCGCTATTTTGCAGATTTCTAACTATTGGAAAGCGGGCGAAACCATAGAAATCAATCTATTACCCAATATGGATGCTGCACAGGCCTTAGAGCAACAACTGACCGCACATCCTAAACAGAGTCTGCGTAATACCTTAAGCCAGTGGTTACCAAAGCGGCTGGTGGAAGTGTTATTCGATGAGGCTTTACTCAACAAAGCCTTAAATCAGTTGGTTCATGCAGAGCGCGCCAAGTTAGTCGACGATCTGCACCGCTGGACAGTCTTAATGAATGGCACCGAAGGCTATCGCACCGCCGAAGTGACCCTCGGCGGCGTGGATACCCATGAACTGTCCTCCAAAACCATGGAAGCCATAAAAGTCCCCGGCCTGTTTTTTATCGGCGAAGTGATGGATGTTAGCGGTTGGTTAGGCGGGTTTAATTTTCAATGGGCCTGGGCATCTGGCGTGGCGGCTGGACAAGCGGTTTAGTCTGTTTGGGAACAATAAAGTTTGAAGAAATATTTAGAAAAATTAAATGAACTAGAAATCGCTTGTCATAACAATTTTAAGGATGACTCAGATGAACATTGGGTTGATGAAGAATACGTCCGTATAAGAGCTGATGCTCTCAAGTTGCTAAGTAGCGCAAGCAAAGAGTTAGAAGCGAATGAACTTACTAGTTTTAGATTGAAAATAGTACAGTTCTTTTGTGCCAATATGGGATGTCATTTAGATATTAAAGTGCTTGAATCTGAAGATGCAAATGTACTGTCGCAAAATGAGATCGAATTTATATTGGGAAATTCTCAGTTAGCGCGGTGGAATACGTAAATTTAAGTTTGTTTTCTGCACATAACAATTCAAGGAAGTTGGCGTTGTATACATTGTCACTGTTTCCCCTGTGACACGCCGCCTTTTTATTTTACAAGAAGTATCCCTATAGGCTCGAAGGCGGCATACATGCCGCCAACGGTCAAAGTTACGACAATGGCAATCGTAACTATCTAAGCTATTATCTCGATTCTTTACCTCGAATGCAGCCTTGCTACTTTTCTTGTTACTTATTGAAGTCATTCTAGCCAGATGTGTTGTCGGAAAATCGAAAGTGAATTATGTTATTGCTTTACTTTGGGTGACTCTATTTTTTAGGTAAGATTATGGAACTAACTGATCCGAACTACGTATTAGATTTGTTCAAAAAACTAATAATGAGTGTTTTTGAAGAAATGAGAAACCCAACAAACTCTTTTGACTTAAACGAAAAAAATTATAAACGGAATATTGGATTAATAGCTCAGATCGACGTATCTAATATTTATTTACGTTTATCTTCTATTTTTGACCAAATCAATGAATTAAAAAATCGTGTTGCTTTAGAAAATGAATTTCAAATTAGTCAATTTAATTATGAGACGATGCTAAGGCAGTTTTGTGATGATTACCATGATGTCGTAAATGTTGCTGCATCCATAAAAAGTAGTTTAGACCAAAGGTCTGGTTTGCTCGGTCTATTCAAAGGCTACAATAATCCGATTGAAACCATATTGAGTGGGAAAAGCTACCAATTGAACTTTCAGCAATTGCGTAACAAATTTTCTTATCATGCAGCAGTTCTTCGGCAGTCAGAAAAGAAAACGATAGATACTATCGCAAAAGATTTGGACGAATTTATGCTTAACTTTACTTGAGGCTGAAAAACTGGACACCCATCCTTAATAGCACTTAAGTCAACCTCCTATTATGCTTGGTTTGGTTAAGCATTAAACAAGGAGGTTTGTATGCCGCTTCTTCGCAGAACTCTGAAAAGCCTCGAGTTCATTCTTGTATATCAGTTGGTTAGCTGTATTGTGCTGCGTGACTCTTTTGCGGTAATCCTACCATTTTTAACATTCTTGCCATTGAGTCTAACTAGTTAGGTGTAATGTATAGAAAACTTGAAAAACTATACATGTTTTCTCTGTCATGTATAATTTTTGAGGAAAACTATACATATTGAATCTCTTCAGTATAGAAAAGAGTGGAATTTATCTATGTTAGACTCACTGGCTTTGCTTCCTCTTCCTAACATTGAACTGTGGGAAACCCGTTCGGTACTCAAAAAAACTGCCGAAGCACATCGCTACTTGGCAGAGCTTAAAGGTGTCGCAGCCAGCATTCCCAATGAAGCTATTTTAATCAATACGTTAGCTCTGCAAGAGGCAAAAGATAGTTCTGAAGTTGAGAATATCGTCACTACGCACGATGAGCTTTATAAGGCCAATTTATTTGAAGAGGCCATTACTAACCCTGCTACCAAAGAAGTCCAAGATTATGCTTTTGCTTTAAAGCAAGGGTTTCATATTGCGCGGCAAAACAAATTGATCCGCCTCAGCGATATTCTTGCGATACAACAAAATCTAGAGCACAACAATGCGGGACTGCGGAAGTTACCGGGCACGGAGCTTAAGAATACGCGGACTGGGGAAGTGATCTATACACCACCACAGCATGCAGATGATATTGCTGAGCTTATGGAAAATCTGATTCTGTTTATCAACGATGACGAGCAATGTGATGCCGATCCGTTGGTAAAAATGGCAATTATTCATCATCAATTTGAAAGTATTCACCCCTTCTATGACGGTAATGGTCGAACTGGTCGTATATTGAATATTTTGTACTTGGTTATTAAAGATTTACTTAACCTGCCTGTTCTGTATTTAAGCCGTTATATTATTCAGCATAAGCCTGATTATTATGCGAAATTGCAGGCGGTAAGAGATTCGGGGAATTGGGAGCCGTGGCTGCTATTTATGCTTGATGGCATTATCGACACAGCACAAAATACCATTTCGCTGATCACCGAAATGAAAACCTTGATGACTGATGTCAAACAAGGTATCCGTGAGCAGCTTCCAAAAGTCTATAGCCAAGATTTACTAAACAATTTGTTTAATCATCCCTATACCAAGATTGACTTTCTAATCGAAGAATTGGGTGTGACACGCATTACCGCCACTAAATATTTAGAGCAGCTGGTCGAGCACGGTTTCTTAACGAAACAAAAAGTGGGGCGTGCTAATTATTACATTAATGCTCCACTGTGTCGGTTGTTGATAGCTCATAGCTAAGCGAATTATTTTTTACGGTGCGCCTTAGTGTTTTCCTTACCCAATTGCCAATTTAGTTTCTGCATAGCGCAGCTTTTTTACCCTTGGGTTGGCAAGGAAGTAGGCCAACATCAGTGGGCCGAGGCGTCCCATAAACATCATAAAGATGATAATGCCTTGGCCTGCACTGGATAAATTGCCTGTTAATCCACGGGATAGCCCAACTGTGCCGAGGGCGGATACGGCTTCGAAGGCGATATCCATTATCGGGGCTTTTTCGGTGAGCACGAGGGCGAATATTGCCAGCCAAGTGACGCCGATGGAGATCATCGTGAGGGCGAGTGCCTTGCTAATGGTGTCTTTGGGGATTTCCCGCTTAAACACATACACGGCTTCATCGCGGCGTAAATAGCCGTAGGTGGCGAGGATTAACACCATAAAGGTCACGACCTTAATGCCGCTGGCGGTGCTGAGGGAGCCGCCGCCGATAAACATCAACACTAAAATCAATAGGGTGGAACCATCCTCGAGTTGGTCTATGGGCAGGGTGTTAAAGCCAGCGGTGCGTGGGGTCACGGCCTGAAACCAAGAGGCTAACCATTTGCCGAGTTCGCTTAAGGGCGCGAGGGTGTTGGGGTTGTTGTACTCAATCAGGTAAATGGCTATCACGGCTACGGCGTTGATTAGTACGGTGCCAGTAATCATCATACGGCTGTAGACGGTGAGTTTCGACCAACGTTTATTGCGCTTAAGGTCAATCCACACCGAAAATCCAAGGCCGCCCACAATAAATAAACCTGTGATAGTGAGGTTCACGACTGGGTCGGCCACATAGGGGATTAAGCTATCTGGGCTTAGGGCAAAACCCGCGTTATTAAAGGCGCTAATGGTATAAAAGAAGCCGTGAAACAGGCTAGTTTGCCAACCCAATTCGCCGCTCCAGTAGACAGATAAAATCAGCATACCCACGGCTTCAACCAATAGCGAAAACACCAGTACGGCCTTAGCAGTCGAGACTAAGGTAGAGGTATCGGTTTGATTAAACGCTTCTTTCGCCACCGTTTGCTGCAAGAAACCTATCTTACCGCCCAGCGCTATTAGCGTGACTATGGCAAAGGTCATCAAGCCTAGGCCGCCGCATTGAATTAACAGCGCGATAATCACTTGGCCAAAGGGTGTGAACACACTGCCAGTATCGATGACCGCAAGCCCTGTGACCGTCACCGCCGAGGTCACGGTAAAGAGGCTTTGCAGCCAAGTAATGGGCGACTCGGTGGCGATAGGCAGTTTAAGCAAGCAAGTGCCAAGTAAGATCAGCAGAGCAAAGCTTGCGCTTAAGATAAAAGGCGGCGCGCCAAAGAGTTTTTTACTACTTTTAGGTGTGTGCTCTAGGGTGAGCGAAGGATGCCATTGAACCACGTTACACCAACCTTGGTGCGAGCTGTTTTAACTCGGCACGGCTACCGCAGAGGAATAGGGCATCGTCAGTGTGTAGGATAAAGTCACTATCAATCTTGCTAAATACGCTCTGCCCGCGCTTAACCATCAGCGGTGTGACTTTGCCTTTAGGGCTGCGTTGCACATTGGTTTGCTCATCGGTGTTTTTCTCTTGTAGGCTCCCTAGTAGTTGGCCAACTGTGACTTGATGTAAATGGGCTTTAATATGGATTTCAACAATATAGAGCCCATCTCCTATGGCGAGAAAGTTATTTACCATAGGGTAGTTTAGCGACTGGGCGACGCGGATCCCCATATCTTCCTCGGGGTGAATAATTCGCGCGACATCGAGTTTAGACAATATGGTGTGGTGCGCTTTATTGCTGGCTTTAACCCAAATATTTTGCACGCCGAGATTTTTCAGTGCCAGGGTACAAAGTAAGCTCGATTGCATATCAAAACCGATAGCGACAATCACGACTTCACTACTGGTAAGATCGAGTTCCCGCAGCGACGCCTCATCGGCGCAGTCGCAAATTACCGCTTCAGTAAGACTTTCTACATATTTTTCAACAGCTTTGTGGTCATTGTCGACACCCGTAACCGTATGACCTAAGTGGATCAGTTCTCTGCTTACAGCAACGCCGAAGCGGCCTAATCCGATGACAGTAAAATGTGCCATTTCATATCCTTGTGTGGTTGAGCTAAAGAGTGAGGCGAGCTGGCCTAGGGCGGGCCGAGGTCGGTGAGTCGATACCCTAAACCAGGCTCGGTTTTGATCAGTTGTTGTTCGTCACTATCGTTAAGCTTTTTACGCAGTTGGCTGACTAAAATCCGCAGATAATGGCTATCTTCTTGGTGAGTTTCGCCCCAGATATTGCGCAGCAGTTCGCTCTGTTTCAGCAATTGCCCAGGGTGGGACATTAACTGAACCAGTAGGGCAAACTCTTTTTTGGTGAGGGCGATTTCCTGCTGGTTAAGCCAGCATTGATGGCTGCTCTTTTGTAGAGTGAGCGGGCCAAATTGCAGCATATCGATAGTGCTTGAGGTATCCACAAGGTCACGGACTAATACCTTGATACGCACGATTAATTCCCTGATGCCAAAGGGTTTACTTAGATAGTCGTTAGCGCCTGCCTCGAGTAGGCGGATTTTTTCTTCCTCCTGATCGCGGGCGGTTAAAACCAACACGGGGGTCTTATCTTGCAGGCGCAGTGCATGGAGTAGTTCGATACCATCGCCATCGGGCAGGCCGAGGTCGAGCACGATAAGGTGCGGCTGGTGGCTTTGGTATTGTTTGAGCGCCGTGGCTATGCTGGTGGCGCTCACGTATTCAAAGCCTTCCGCCTCAAGTGAGATCCGCATAAAGGTATGGATTTGTGGCTCATCATCTACCACTAACACCTTGTAAGCCATTTATGCACTTTCCTTCGTTATCGGTAACGCGATGCGGATCAGGCTGCCTTGAGCAACACTTTCGGCGCTGATACGCCCGTTATGGGCAGTAATAATCCCTTTGGCGACAGGTAGACCCAATCCAGCACCGCCATCGGTAGAGGGATGTTGGCGGTAAAACAGTTCGAAAATCGCCTCCTTTTGAGATGGAGCTATGCCTTGTCCTAGGTCTTGAATATCGATACGCAGCATATCTTGGTAGCGATAGAGGCTTACGATCACAGGCTGGTTGGTGGGGGAATAATGCAGGGCATTATCGAGCACATTAAAAATCGCTTGTTCAATCAAAGAGCTGCAAATCATTAATGGTGGTAGCTCTGGTTCACTATGAATTTTGATCCGCGGTTGCTCGGTTTGAAAGCGGGCGATAGTGCGTTGTAACACTTCGCGTAGATTGGCTTCATCTAGGCTAAATTTGAGCGCACCATGTTGTAACTTAGTGGCTTGCAAAAGATTTTCGATATATTGGTGCAGGCGATGACTCTCGGCGGCGGCCGAGTCGATAAGCTCCTCGGTTTGCTCTGGGTTGAGCTTAGCTTGGTATTCCTTCAGCGTGGTTAAGGTGCCGATAATGGTCGCAAGTGGCGTGCGTAAATCGTGGGAGACCGAGAGCAAAATGCTGTTTCTGAGCTGCGCCTGTTCGAGTGCATGCTGCTGGCGGCGGTAATGTTCGGCCAATTTGCTGCTAGTCAGGGCGACCAGCAAAAACACGCTTAGATTGACTATGTCTTCGATGTTGAACATCTGCAACGAATAGCGCGGCGTGGTAAATAAAAAATTAAAGCTGACAGCGCCAAACACGGCCACAAAGTAGGCATAGTTGGCGCTGCATTGCAGGGCCACGGCGACCACGGCTAATTGCAGGATAAGCAGTACGGCAATGGCTGATCCTGAAAATACATCAATAAAATAGCTAGTTATTAACGTTACCACTAACAACATGGCGGTAAATATCGCGGGATGCGTGCGCCAGAATTGGTTGATGGATACTGTGTTTGCAAAAGTCATAACGGCTAAGGCGTTGCGGAAATTAAGGGTACTTTAGCAAAGGCCTGTGGGGATAGCGCGTAAAAAATCCGTAAAATTTACTGGGGCTTGGCGTGTGGGTGTTGTCTGGCATTTGCATCAGGCAGGCGGTTTTGCTCGCCAACTTACATTAGATAGTGGCTGCAAACGCCGCCTTAAGCGAGGTAGTCTAGCTCGATTACCTCGCGATAACGTATTACTGCTCGGATTACCAAGGGATGGGCGGCGGCATTAAGCGTTTGCCACTATAACCCGGCACAGTGGTAAAACGTGGG
Source organism: Shewanella sp. MM_2022_3 (assembly GCF_022557375.1). Taxonomy (NCBI): domain Bacteria; kingdom Pseudomonadati; phylum Pseudomonadota; class Gammaproteobacteria; order Alteromonadales; family Shewanellaceae; genus Shewanella; species Shewanella sp. MM_2022_3. Next base: position 140,622 of record NZ_JAKZGV010000007.1, on the reverse strand, counting down.
GACTTGGCCTCCCAATCGGCTTGGGCACTGGCGATATCTTCCTTGCTGTGGCCGACAAAATTCCACCAAATACTGACTGTGTCGGTGAGGGGCGCGCCGCCAATCAGCAGTAAACGTGCGCCTTGGTGAAGGTCGAGCGTTATACCCTCGCGCAGCATGCCAAGGTAAGCGAGGTTATTGTTATCAAAGGATTCGTCGTCGATATCGAATCGGCCCTCAAGTGGCATTAGGCCATATTCAAATCGCGGATCGAGCCTGATTGTTAGTTGAGTGGCCTCTGTGGCAAAAATATCAAGCGCGACTATCGGTGAAAAGTGCAGTGTGGGCGCTTGTTTATCCTTCCACGAGCCAATCAATAGGGTGAATTCCGCGCCCGCCTCCTGCCAAGTGGGCAGCTGGGGATAATGGTCGAACCTCGGGGTTGTGTCTTTGTGTTCCAGCGGTAGCGCAATCCATAGTTGCACTGCATGCATAGTGCGATGACCTTCGACTGACTCTTCGGTGTGGGCGATACCATGGCCCGCTGTCATCAGATTGACTTGTTTTGGGCGGATCACTTGGGCGCTACCTAGGCTGTCCCTGTGCATGATTTCCCCCTCCAGCATCCAAGTGAAGGTTTGAAGGCCAATATGGGGATGCTCGCCCACATTCATTAAGGGACCGTTGGTGACAGGGCCAATATGATCCAGAAAACACCAAGGGCCTATGAGTCGACGCGGTTTTTGCGGAATCGCCCGCGCTACGGGTATCCCGCCTACATCACCGATTTTGGCGGCTATATGTTGGATTTGGATCCGCCCATCTTCGACGGGGCATTCCCTTGGGCCGCCGTAAAACGGCGACGTTTGCATTTGACTCATATCGACTCCTTATCTTCATTTAGACACGGATAGATTTAACATTTATGCTGGTGCAGCGAGGCGTGTTATCGCCCTCAAGGTCGGTTACTCACGCTCGACCTTAATGACTTTAACGCAATATTGGGAATAAGGGATGTTAACAGACCCTGTTTTTTGGCTAGTGGCGATTCCTGCGGTGTTGATCACTGGGATCTCTAAATCGGGTTTTGCTGGTGGCGTCGGTGGCTTGACTGTGCCCCTGTTAGCGCTAGCCATAAGCCCAGCAACTGCGGCGGCAATCATGTTACCACTGCTGATTTATATGGATTTTTTAAGTGTTCGTTCGTGGTGGTGCCAACATAATCCACGCCAATTATGGATCCTCTTACCCGCGGCGATTGTGGGCATAGGTATAGCCTATTGGTTGTTCGACCGATTAAACGAAGATTACTTACGGGCGATTTTGGGCTGTGTGTCCTTAGGATTTGGTCTTTATGGCTTGGTTTTAGGGGATAAAACCCAAGCGACCCCTTCACCTTTGGTGGGACGACTCTGCGGCTTAACCGCAGGTTTTACCAGCTTTGTGGCCCATGCAGGCGGGCCGCCACTCAATGCCTATTTGCTGCCGTTACGCTTGGCCAAACCAGAGTTTTTAGCCACGGCCGTGGTGTTTTTTGCGGTGGTGAATCTGGTTAAGTTAGTGCCCTACAGTCTGCTCGGGCAAATTAACCAAGGTAACATTCTGATTTCTCTGTTACTTGCGCCTTTGGCTTGGTTAGGGGTAAAACTGGGACTGTTGATCCAAGATAAGATCAGCGATAGGTTGTTTAAACGCATCATCTTGATTTTAATGGTGCTGGTGGGTATTCGCTTATTGTGGACGGCGTTATAGTTTTAAGCTTGAGATTAGCTTAGGCTGTTACCATCGATTTTTTCACGGTATGTTAGTTATCGCTCTGATAGCACCCGATATTACGCAAGAATTGCCCGCGATGAGTTTTACGCTAATGAAACGATTACTGATAGTTATCTTAGCCTTAGGTCTTGGTGCCTGTGCGAGCGCGCCAGAACCTAAGCCTGTGGTTAAGCAAGTTGAACCCGTCTCGGTATGGAACGATAGCAATATCGCCGAATTGCATTCCGAATGGCGCGGCGTCCCTTATCGTTTGGGGGGGGCGACCAAGAAAGGTATCGATTGCTCGGCCTTTGTGTCGGTCGCTTACCAAAAAATGTTGGGTATGACTCTGCCGCGTACAGTGGAGGAGCAGCAAGCACTTGGTAAACCCGTGGCGCGGGATCAACTGCGTAAGGGGGACTTAGTATTCTTTAAAACCGGCTGGAGCACGCACCATGTCGGCATTTATGTGGGCGGGAATAATTTCCTCCATGTTTCGACGAGCCAAGGGGTAAAAATTTCGAGCTTACTTAATAGCTATTGGGCATCAAAATATTGGAATGCAAGGCGAATTTAAGCCTTGATTACAGGTGGAGACTCTATGACTACAGCGTCTGCTTCGTCCCAACATGAGCCTCTACCCACTTCGGTTTTTCTGGCGATTTTCTCCGCCGTATTCTTACCCATGTTTCTGGCGGCGGTCGATCAAACCCTACTCGCCACCGCAACCCCTGCGATAGTGGAAGATCTTGGCGGCCTCAGGCAAGCCTCGTGGATCACTATCGGTTATATGCTGGCGATGGCGGCCAGTGTGCCTATTTACGGCTGGCTAGGGGATAACTTTGGCCGCGCCAAAATCTTGATGATTGCCTTGGCGGTGTTCGCGTTAGGCTCAATTGTCTCCGCCAGCGCCGGGACGATGGACCATATGATTGCCGGAAGGATTCTCCAAGGCCTCGGTGGTGGCGGTTTGATGAGTCTGTCCCAATCCCTTGTGGGGGAACTGGTGCCTATACGGCAACGGGCGCGTTTTCAGGGCTATTTTGCCGCTATGTTTACTCTCGCCAGTGTTGTCGGCCCAGTGATTGGTGGCTTTGTGGTGCATGCCTATTCTTGGCACTGGTTATTTTGGGCGAATATTCCCTTGGCCATGCTGGCGGTTTGGCGGCTTAATCGCTTGCATAAACAGAGTGTTAAACCTGTACGACTGGGTCGGTTTGACTTGCTTGGCGTGCTGTTATTTCCTTCTATCATTACGGCGCTGCTGTATTGGTTGTCCGTGGCAGGGCAAGACTTTGCTTGGCTATCGGCCACAAGCTTAGGCTTTATGGGATTTATCTTTGTGGGCGCCGCCTTGCTGTTGTGGTGGGAGCGTCAGCGTGAGAGTCCTTTCTTGCCGCTGGATTTACTCGCCAACAAAGCCATTTATATGCCGCTATTAACCGCTGCGCTGTTTGCCGCCTGTCTGTTTGCGATGATCTTCTTTTTACCCATTTACTTACAGGTCGGTCTGCAAACCAATCCGGCCAAAACTGGCTTGCTACTGATACCAATGACCTTTGGTATAGTGACAGGTTCTACTATTGCGGGCAGGGTGTTGAGCCGAGATGTAGCACCTAAATGGTTGCCGACCTTCGGGATGGGGCTGGCTTCTATCGGTTTACTCTCTATCGGTTTAGTCCCGCCCAATGCGGATCTTATTGGCGGATTAGGTGTGCTGGTGGGCATAGGGTTAGGAACCGTGATGCCCAGCGTGCAGTTAGTTGTGCAGAGTGTGTCGGGCAAGGCGCGTTTAAGCCAAATTACCGCTATGGTGTCCTTGTGTCGCTCCATGGGCGCGGCAATTGGTACGGCCTTATTCAGCCTGTTGCTATATAGCTTGTTACCGCTCGAAGGGGCGCAGGTGGGGATTGCGGCGATAAAAAAGCTACCCATTGAGGTTGTGCATCACGCCTTCCAATGGGGTTTTATCGCGGCGGCCTTGGTGGCGCTCAGCTCTGCGATTGTAGGGTATCTCTCGCCCGCCACAGCGCTTAGGGATCATGAGTAGATTTGTTGGTGCATGACGGATTTAAGCTGTGTAGTATTTGCGATAGGTTAGCTTCCGCTGTGACCCCATTCTTTGCCAGGAATTCTGCATGACAACTAAAAACTGGACCTTAAAGAGCATAGCTAACGAGCTAGGTGTCTCTAACGCCACTGTTTCTAATGCTTTTAATCGTCCCGATCAACTATCGGAAAAACGCCGCAACGAAATTTTGGCCGCTTGCTCTAAATTGGGTTACTTTGGCCCAAACAAGGCGGCGCAATCCTTACGCCGAGGCAAATTTGATACCGTCGCGCTGGTATTGTCCGATAGTGTTGAATATATGGTGTCCGATCCTGTCGCCAGTAAGTTTATGAAGGGTGTGGCTTCGGTATTGGAGCGGGAAAAACTCAACTTATTGCTGTTTTCGGGCTGCTCTGACAGTGTGAATGCGGTGGCAGATTTTGTGGATGGGTTTATTTGTTATGGTCGCCCCCGCAATGCCTTGCTTGCTGAGCAATTGAAACAGGTTAAGAAGAAGGTGGTTACAGTGGATTTTGATATCCACCGCAACGCCGCTGTCAGCATTGACAATAAGCTAGCCGCCTATGAAGTGGCAAAATTGGCATTAAAATCACCTACCGATCAGGTTGCAATATTAGGCCTAAGACTGCTCGATACCCATTTAACTTGCCGAGTTTACGATTTGAATTTGCTCGAAATCGATATGTCGATTGCACACCAGAGGTTGCAGGGATATTTACAGGCAATTGAGGAAACCGGTATTACCCTTGGCAATGATCGAATTTGGAATATTCCTGAAAGTAATGCGGAATATGCGCGGATTGCGGCCAAGGAGGCGCTGAATTCGACCCCAAGACCCAACGTATTTTTATGCATGAGTGACTTAATTGCTCTTAGCGTGCTGGGCGAGGCACTGGCGATGGGATTAGCGATCCCTGAGGATATTCGTGTAGTGGGGTTTGATGGTATTGATGAGGCGACTCGCTCGAATCCTCCGCTGACTACGGTTTATCAATACTCTGAACAAAAAGGCCAAATGGCGGCGCAGATGTTTATCGACGATGCCGTACATGCTCAGGTATTAGGGTATGAATTACGTTTAGGTAAAAGCTGTTAATATATGGATTTTTAAATGAAGAAGGCGCTATTAAAGCGCCTTTTGTTTTATGTTTGGTATTTATCCCTGTGCTGGGGTGAGCAGGTCGGCTAAGCTGATTTGGGTTTCGATGCTTTGCTCATCAAGCAGGGTGATCAGCCCTTGTTTATTGGCAAAGTCGAGATTAAGACTCGCCTGCGCATTTACCGCAGACCATGTGAGTGTTAGTGATTTTCCACTGGCTGCCATCGTAAAACGGCCATTAAATGCGGCGCTGCTATTACGCAGTTTAATCAATTGAATAAGAGCGTTAACCACTGGTTTTTGCAGGGCTTGTTGCACTTTTTCTCGGTTTAAATAGGGGCGATTAATATCTCGGCCAACATGGGTTTGATTTAGCAATACCATGTCGTTGGGTATGGTAAGCAGGCCTGCGTAGTACACCTGCGGAATACCCGGTGCGAAAAACTGAATCGCTCGAGCCATCAAGTAATCTAGGTCATTTTGCCCGAGGGCATCGTAATAGGTGCAGTTGATTTGATACAAATCGACATTGCTGGCGGCTGCCCCTGTGGCTTGTAAACTCTCGCCTTGACTGTTGCTGTGTATGGTTTCAACTAGATTATCGATTTGTTTTTCGTCCAATAATCCTTGTAAGCCATCCATTGGGCCCACATCGATAATGCCGATACCATCGTGGGTATCGAGTACGGTAATGCAGTTGCGAGGCGCCATTTCAAGCCAGTGGCTCAGGGCACGACAATCTTGGCTGAAGAGCGTGTGTAAAATCAGCGGTGGTAATGCAAAGTCGTAAACCATATCGACCCGTTTAGCGATATCGATTTGCGTCATGTGATGGGAGTGAATTTCGGCTAGGGTTGTCATGCCTAACTGATTGGCTTGCTTCGCTAATTTATCTACAAACTCGAAGGATTCCTCAATCATAAAGCAGCTAGTGCCGGGCTTTTTGATCGCATAACCTGCGGCATCTAAGCGGATTAAATTGACTTTGCTGTGGTTAAATCGCGCCAATACACGGTTTAAGTAATCTTTACCTGCTGCGGAGTGTACGTCGATATCGATTTGGTTACGGGTAAAGGTGGTCCAAAACTCTTCCGTTGAACCATCCGCTAAGGTGTAAGTGCTAAAGCAGCTCCCTGGGCGAGGGCGATAGATAGCTTTTTGATCCTGCTCGCTTAATCCCTCGGGGAATACCTTGTCCTTGGTTAGGAATAAATCCCAGTAAGCCGATTGTTTGCCATGCTTGAGCACATCTTTAAACTCCGGAGACTCCGCGGACATATGGTTAACGATCAAGTCGGCCATGATGTCGAACTCTTCACCTATGCTTTTGACATCGTCCCAATCACCTAAGCGTGAATCCACTTGGACATGGTCTATGGGATCAAAACCCGCATCGCTGCCATCGATAGGATAGTAAAAGGGCAGTAGGTGAACGCCCCCAAATAACCCCTGTAACTCGTTATTGAGTAAGGTTTTGAGTTCTTTGAGTCCGGCACCGGTTATCCGATCGACATAGGTGATCAATTGCACTTGATTTTTCATACTTTGCCCACGTTTGAGTAGCCTTCCCAGAGTAAAGTTTGCCCGCGTTTATTTATAAATTGCGCAAACAAACTTAATCGATTAAGTTGTATATTTAACCAATGTGAAACATTATTCAAGTGGTTTGTTTTATTTTTGAGTTAGTCTTAGGTTTTGGGGGGATTAGCTCACTGCTGTACATAAATAATGCCTAAAGCTGTTTGGGGCTTAGCCAGCTTCAAAGGGAGTTAGGCGCGATAACGATAAGGTGAAACAGTATGGTAAGTGATTCAAATTCTGTAGAAAATCGCCATCACACTCGTATTAGAGTGCTGACGTATTTAATGTTTTTTATGTTTGCTATGACCTCCGATGCCGTGGGCGTGATCATCCCGCAGCTGATTGCTGAATTTGGCCTCTCTTTGTCTCAGGCGAGCGCCTTCCATTATATGCCGATGATTTTTATCGCAATAAGTGGCCTGTTTCTGGGTTTTTTGGCGGATAAAATAGGGCGTAAACTAACCATTTTATTAGGGTTGTTGTTGTTCGCTATTGCCTGTTTTTTATTTGCGCTTGGGGAGTCGTTTTATTATTTCCTGATGCTATTGGCCTTGGTGGGCTTGGCAATTGGGGTATTTAAAACTGGGGCTTTAGCCCTGATCGGTGATATCTCTCGGTCACCAAAACAACATTCCAGCACCATGAACACGGTCGAAGGATTCTTTGGGGTTGGCGCGATGGTGGGGCCAGCCATCGTCAGCTATCTGCTTATCAGTGGTGTGTCATGGAAGTATTTGTATTTTGGGGCGGGTGTATTTTGTCTGCTGCTCTGTTGGTTAGCGTTTAGGGCCGATTATCCGCAGGTTAAGCAATCCTCGACGGAAACAATTAATCTGGCGAACACCTTCAGTATGATGAAAAACCCTTATGCATTAGGGTTTTCCCTTGCGATTGGTTTGTATGTGGCCACCGAAGTGGCTATTTATGTATGGATGCCTAGCCTGCTGCAAGAGTATCAGGGGGATTACACTGCACTGGCGGCCTATGCCTTAACCCTCTTTTTTACCCTGCGAGCGGGTGGGCGGTTTTTGGGCGGATGGATATTAAATCACTTTTCGTGGCAACAGGTTATGTTCTGGTTTAGCTTGGCGATCAGCCTTTGCTATCTCGGTTCTATGCTCTATGGTGTTGAGGCCGCCGTTATTCTCTTGCCCCTCTCTGGGCTGTTTATGTCAATGATATATCCTACCTTAAACTCCAAGGGGATCAGTTGTTTCCCCGTGGCGCAGCACGGTTCTGTGGCTGGGGTTATCCTGTTTTTTACCGCGGTTTCTGCGGCGCTGGCTCCCCTTTGTATGGGGTTAGTTGGGGATATTTTCGGCCATGTGAAGTATGGCTTTTACCTCGCTACTGGGTTTGCCGTTTTGTTGTGTCTACTAGCGGGGGTTAATCTGATTAAAGATCCTTCCCAACCGCTGTTAAGCCGTGAAAGCGCTTGAATTGAAATGTGACAGAAAAAATTTTTATGTCACATTTCTCTAATGAATCAATTAATTGTCTGTTGTTCCCACTTTAAGTTTGTTGGTTTGTACAAAAAATGCACTTGCTTTTTGTTGTTTAGTTGCTAACTTGTTAACTTAATCGATTAAGATGTTTTTTAGTAAAGTGAAATAACAGGCTAATCGATTAACAACAATTTCAGTAGAAGTCGCCGTGGGGAGAGGGCGGCTTCTCAAATATGGGTGGGGACATAAAAATGATAAATCGCACATCACAACAATTCTTGTTAAGCACAATCGCCGTCTTGGTGAGTTCTCAGCTTTGGGCTGCCGATGCACCCGCGCAGGAAGAAACCAAGAAAGATGCGTTAGGCCTTGAGCGCATTACTGTTACGGGCGTGGCCCGTGGTACCCGCGTTATGGACTCAAGCGTGTCAGTCAGCAGCGTATCACTCGCGGAGTTGGAGGTTAGTACTCCACGTTCATCCGCCGAAGCGTTCCGGATCATTCCGGGCATGAAGGTGGAATCAACGGGCGGCGAAGGTAATGCTAACATTGCAGTCCGTGGCTTACCTGTGGCATCGGGTGGTGCTAAGTTTCTTCAAATTCAAGAAGATGGTTTACCAATTCTACAGTTTGGCGATATTGCCTTTGGTAATGCGGATATCTTTTTACGTTTAGACTCTACAGTACAAACCATTGAATCTATTCGTGGTGGTTCGGCATCCACTGCGGCGAGTAACGCTCCCGGCGGCATTATTAACGTGATCAGTAAAACTGGGAGCTCGGATGCTGGCAGCGTGTCTACCACCTTTGGCTTGGACTACGATACTTTCCGTACTGACTTTGAATATGGCTCGAGCATCAATGACAGCCTGCGTTTCCATGTGGGTGGTTTTGTGCGTACTGGTGAAGGCCCTCGCCAAGCAGGTTATGACGCCAACAAAGGTGGTCAGGTAAAAGCTAACATAACCAAAGAGTTCGATAGTGGCTATGTTCGTCTTTATTTCAAACATTTAGATGATAAAAGTATTGGCTACTTACCCATGCCAATGTATTCGGACGGTAGCTCTGTTCCTGGTTTTAATGCGAAATCCGATGCCATCCAGTCAGCTTATTTTCTCTCAACCCTGAGTTTAGGTGCCGATGGTGAGCGTCGTCGCGGCGATATGCGCGATGGGATGAATCCTGAGGTTAACTCAGTGGGATTAGAAGCTTCCTTTGATTTAGGCAATGACTGGCAGGTCGAAAACCGCTTCCGTTTCTCGGATGTGAGTGGCAATTTTATGGCGCCATTCCCAGCAGAAGTGGCTAATGGCGCCGACATTGCGGCCAGTATTGCGGGCACTGGCGCCAAGTTAATTTATGCCAATGGTCCTGATGCGGGCAATCCTATGGATGGACTCGCCATGCGGATCCATACCTTCGACGTTAAGATGAATGACTTTGGTTCAATCGTAAACGACTTAAAATTAACGAAAACCTTTGACGATACCAGCGTTACTTTGGGTTATTACAATGCCACCCAAAATATCAATATGACTTGGATGTGGAACTCCTATTTGATGGAAGTCAAAGGGGATAACGCCGCATTGCTTGATGTTGTGGCTGCCGATGGTACCGCCTATTCCGATGCTGGGCTCTACGGCTATGGTGTGCCTTATTGGGGTAATTGTTGCCAACGTAATTACGATACCGAATACAACATTAAGGCGCCTTATCTTGCGGTCGCGTCAAGCTTTGGGGATTTATCGCTGGATGCCAGTGTGCGTTACGACAGCGGCGATGCCAGTGGTTACTACGCTGGCAATGTGCAATCGCAAGTCGATATGAACTTGGATGGCGTAATCTCTATTCCTGAGCAAAGTGTCTCTTCTATCGATAATGCTAATCCGCAACCCGTGAATTATGACTGGAGCTACACCTCCTATTCACTCGGTGCAAACTATCAGTTTGACAGCGATTTAGCTGCTTTTGGTCGCTTGAGTCATGGCGGCCGTGCCAACGCGGATCGCCTGTTATTTGGTAAGGTTCGTGCCGATGGTTCAGTGGCAAAAGAAGATGCGGTCGATAATGTGGATCAATATGAGTTAGGCGTTAAGTACCGTTACGATGATTTATCGGTGTTCGCGACCGCTTTCTACTCCGAGACCGAAGAGCAAAACTTTGAGGCGACCAGTCAGCGTTTCTTCGACCGTAAGTACAAAGCCAAAGGAATTGAAATTGAATCGGCCTATTTTATCGGTGACTTCGATTTTAGGGGCAATGTCACTTGGACCGATGCTGAGATTGCTAAGGACGCTTTAACACCAGATGTTGTGGGTAATACTCCAAGAAGACAGGCCGACTTTATCTACTCGCTGATGGGCCGTTATAACTTTGACCAAGGTTCAGTGGGCATCAACCTGATTGGCACTACTGACTCCTATGCACAAGATAATAATGACCTCAAGTTTGATGGTTACAATCAGGTCAATGCCTTTGCAACCTACAACTTAACTCAGGCCTTAAGTGTCTCCTTAAACGTCAACAACCTGTTTGAAGCCACGGGTATCACAGAGGCTGAGGAAGGTTCTATTCCTGATAACAATATTATCCGCGCTCGCACCATTAATGGCAGAACCACGAGTGCAACCTTGAAATACGAGTTTTAATTCCGGCGGGTTTGAGGTTTAAAACCGACAATTTAAAAGGCCCATCCAGCATGGGCTTTTTGCTTAACTAATAGAAATATAAAGGGATCCATATGACGGTATTACTCAGTTTTGGAGAGGTGTTAGTGGATTTATTACCCACAGAGGCTAGCGACAAATCCCATCAAGCCATTGCGGGCGGCGCGCCTGCAAACGTGGCTGTAGGTTATGCCAAACTGGGCGGTAAGAGTTATTTTGCTGGCGGCATTAGCAGCGATGATTATGGCGCAATGTTAAAACAATCCCTCGAAAACGAAGGCGTTGCTACAGATTATTTGGCCGAAGTGCCAGGTGCGCCAACGGCGACAGTGGTGGTAAATTTGGATGAGAATGGTGAACGAACCTTCGAGTTTAACCGCCAAGGGACTGCCGACCTTTGCTATAGTCAGCGCCATTTCGATGCCATTCCATGGCCACAGATGGATGTTTTTCATCTCTGTTCCAACACCTTTACCGAAGCGAGCATTTTTAACGCGAGCATCTATGGTGCCCGTTGCGCTAATTCATTCAATAAGATAGTGAGTTTTGATGTTAACTTGCGCTTATCACTCTGGCCCGATACCGCATTGCTTGCAGAGCGAGTAGAGCAGTGTTTTCGTTACACACAAGTGCTGAAAATGAGCCGTGAAGAAGCCGACTATTTAGCCTTAACGCGGAATAAGAGTTTCGAAGATTATTTGCAGTTTTGTTTGGCGCAAGGTGTTGAAGTGATTCTAATTACTGACGGCGCCAATCCAGTGCAGTGCATCACAGTAGATGAGCGATTTAGCGTGCCAGTCCCCCAAATTAAAGCCGTTGATACCACGGCGGCGGGCGACAGCTTTATGGCGGGATTTTTGTTTGCACTGGGTTCTGAGTTGGAGTTTGATCTCGAGCATTTAACCTTAAAACATCGACTTGCATGTCAGGCACAGTTGCGCAAGGCGGTTGAGTTTGCGGTGCGTTGCGGTGCTGTAACCTGTTGTCAGAAGGGCGCTTTCCCTGCTTTACCCACATTGTCGCAGGTGAGTTAACCCTTTAGTCCAAACTATTAAGCTAAGGTGAGCTATGGCTTGTCTTAGCTTTTTTCGAGCATATTGCGCGAACTTCATCACGTTTTACTTGCCCCATTGGCCGAGCATTTGTGCTATTTTAGCTGCGGCTTATAGTCGAAGGAGCATAGGTTTCTCCTCTGCTTTCGGTCGATATGGTTTTATTTCAACATGATTGGGGATTTCCTATGAGCAAAGCAAAAATCGGGATTGTAACGGTGAGCGATCGTGCCAGCGCGGGGATTTATGAGGATATCTCGGGCAAGGCGATTATCGACACCCTCAATGATTACCTCACCAGCGAGTGGGAGCCGATTTATCAAGTGATCCCCGACGAGCAGGATGTGATTGAAGCGACCCTGATCAAGATGGCCGATGAGCAGGATTGCTGCTTGATTGTGACCACGGGCGGTACTGGCCCAGCAAAACGCGATGTGACGCCCGAGGCGACTGAGGCCGTGTGCGATCGTATGATGCCGGGCTTTGGCGAGTTGATGCGCGCTGAGTCATTAAAGTTTGTGCCTACGGCGATTCTCTCGCGCCAAACTGCGGGCTTACGGGGGGATTCATTAATTGTGAACCTGCCGGGCAAGCCTAAATCAATCCGTGAATGTTTAGATGCGGTATTCCCAGCGATTCCTTACTGTATCGACCTGATGGAAGGGCCGTACCTCGAGTGTAACGAAGCCGTGATGAAACCTTTTAGACCTAAGGCAAAATAATCCGCGCTGCAAGATTGCATAAACCCAAGCCTAGCTTGGGTTTTTTATTGGCATTTGTTGTGGACTGTTGTGGTCGCGCTAAGTCGCAACTACGCAGCTTGACTTAGCGCCTATAGACACAGCTTTAATACTCTGTAATACGAGTTTAACTGCGGTGCATTAATGACTATTTTAATGCCTCAATTTGCTGTGCCAGTGTGGTTTTAGCGGCGTTGTCCTCTGCATCTGTCACTATGCGCTCCAGCACTTGTACTCGTTCAATCAGTACCTGATTTTGTAGACTCAGCTGGGTGAGTTTATCCTCAAGCTGTCGATCGTTTCCGCCACCCAGTTGGCGCATTTTTAGGTAATGCTTAAACATCTCTGTGGCGCTTACACCGATAATAAAGGTCACCATAATGACCATGATAATAAATTCTTTTTCCATGATTGGCTCCTTAACTCAATGTTAGGGCGCGGCGCGCCCTCTGTGGGTTGATAGTGTTACAAACCGAAGATCACTTTTTCGCTCTTTAACGATTTTTCCATGCCGAATGCCAGTATTACCGCAATGGCGAGTGTGCCCAAGGTCGATACCAGCAATTGCAGCATGTTCATATCTTTACCTTTAATAAAGTCCATCAGTGCCTGTTGCTGACCCGAAACGGGCAACCATTGCAGGACGTCGGGCGCGATGTTGTAGCTGGCGGCCATCGACAGTGCCAAGGGCACAAACAGCACCATGGTTAGATAGGACTGGGCTTCTTTAAAGGTTTTGGCCATAAAGGACACAAACAATTGCAAACAGGCAGCCATCAGGGCGACTGGGATACCAACTAGCAGCATCAACGCCATAAATTCGCTGGTAATGCTGACGCTAAAGCCGAGTTCCTGCCAAGGCACGAAGGTATAGGCGACCTTAGATACTAATAAAATCAACACTAAGCCGAGCAGGGCAAACAGGCCGACAGCAATGATTTTAGAGAGCACTAATTGGCGCGTGGTCAGCGGATGGCTGAGTAACAATGCCAAAGAGTTACGTTCACGCTCACCGGCGCTGGTGTCGATGGCCAAGTTCATCCCCGAGATAAACACTGAGTAAATCATAGTGAAAATGGCGATGCCTAAGATCATCCCGCCCTTAGAGTCGGTGGTGGCTTGGTCGTGCACATTCACTTTCAGTGGCTGCACCACGCGAGGGTCGATGCCACGGGCGATTAAGCGTAGGCTGCCCATTTCGGCGCTGTAGGCCTGCAACTGTTTCTCTAAGCGGCGAATCGAGTTTTGCAGTTTTTCCTCTGAGTTATCGGCCACGATAGTGATCTCGGCGCCTTTGCCTTGGTTCATCTGCTTGGCATAGTCGGGGCTGATAATCAGCTCGATGGCTTTCAGATCCTTAGCGCCTGCTTCGCCCTGAGTAATCCCCTTGTTGGACAAAAATCTCACTAAGTCCGGTGCTTTGTCGGGGTTAGTGATGCTGATTTTCAGATCGTCCGGGCTGGTCAGTTGGCCGATAAGCACCATAAATAGGCCGCACATGATCAGCGGCGTGCCTATGGCGTAGTAGAGGCCCGCCATCACAGAGCGTTTATCGCGGGCGGCGTCTATCAGTTCCTTGCGAACCATTGCGATGATTTTGTTCATGATTATTCCTTATCCCAAGTTTGTCTGTTCGCTATTAAGTCGAAGCAGGCGTTATCGCAATTTGTATAAGCGTTGATGTAGCTGTGAGTCATCATGCGGCAATACCCTCATCGGTGCCGATCAGCTGGATAAAGGCATCTTCGAGTGAGGCCTTACCCGTTTGTGCGCAAAGCTGTTCTGGGCTGCCGATGGCCACCACTCGGCCCTGTGCCATCACAATCACTTGGTCGCACAGCGCCGCGACTTCCTGCATCACATGGCTGGAAAACAGCACACAATGCCCTTGGTTTTTAAGGTCGATAAGAATATCGCGCAGCAAGCGAGTGCTCATTACATCCAGCCCACGGGTCGGTTCGTCGAGGATAATATTGCTCGGACTGTGGACTATGGCTTGGGCGAGGGCGGTTTTCATTCGTTGCCCTTGGGAGAAGCCTTTACAGCGGCGATCGCTAATATCTTCGAGGCGCAGTTTGGCGATAACCTTGCTGGTGGCCTCCTTGGCGTCACTGGCGGATAAACCGCTGAGTTCGGCGAAGTAACGGATATATTCCCGCGGCGTGAGGCGCTCATACAGGCCAAATGGATCGGGGAATAAGCCGAGTTGCTGCTTGGCACCAATTGGGTCGATGGCGACATCGATACCTTCAATTTCTGCCGTGCCAGTATCGGGTTTCAGCAGGCCAAAGATAGTGCGTAAACAGGTGGTTTTACCCGCGCCATTGGGGCCGAGCAGGCCGGTGATCTGGCCGTTTTCAGCAACAAAACTCAAATCGTTTAGGGCCTGCACTTCGCCGATGCGCTTAGAAAGATGGGATACTTTGATCATGACTTACTCCTTGGCTCCAGTGCTGGGCTTATCTTTGGGCTTATCTTTGGAAGAGTGGGTTGCATCTTCGGTCGCGAGTGGTTCAACTGAGCTGGCGTTTAAATAGAAACTGCGGCGCACATCCTTTTTCAAACATTCACCATCGAGATCTTTAACCGAACCAGTACGCACTAACTCGGCAACTAGGTTATTGGCGCAGGACTGATAGGCCACGCCATGGGTCGCATAAGGTGCGACCAAGTGTTTAGCGTTGGTGAGTTTTTCCATGGCAAGTTCCGCCCAACTTGGTGGTGTGGCAGGGTCTATTTCGCCCGACAGCAACAGCGTGGGGATATCACTCTTAATAGGCTCGCTAAAGCTGGCATCGACGGGTGGCACTTTCCACACAGAGCATGATGCCTCTAGGCCTTCGAGCATAGATTTGCCAACATAGGAGGTTTTTGCCTGTTCACGCATCGCTGGGGTGATGCGATGGATGTCTTCACCGCAAACTACGGAGGCGTGCATGCCCATTGCCATGCCTGCACCATCGGTAGTTAAGGCATACAATCCGAGTAGCGGTTGATAGTTACCTTTGGCGGCTTGATGAATCGCATGGGGCACTAAGGCGCGCACATTGGTTTGATACAGTGCCATTCTGATCGCGCCATAAAACTTCGCTCGGGTGAGCGTGAGTAAGGTCTTTTCACCCGTGACCGGGTCGTGTACTTGCTCCATCACTGGCCCTTCGGTCAGTCTTGCGACCACTTGGTCAAACTCGGCCCTGAGCTCAGGAAACTCGGCATGGCAGGCCGCGGTGTCTTGGCAATCTTTAAACAATAAGTCAAAGCCGCGCTCAATTGCCGAGCCGATTTCTAATACGCTTTGCTGCATCGGCACTACGCCGTCTAAGGTAACTGTGGCTAAGTGCTCGGGATACAAACGCATATAGAGCTGCGCCATGCGTGTGCCGTAAGAAATGCCGTATAAGTGCAGCTTTTTGTAGCCTAAATGGGCGCGCACGGCTTCGAAGTCTGCCACGGCATTGAGACTGCCGTATTGGGTGACATCGCTACCCGTTAATTGATCTCGGCATTTTTGCGCCTCGGCTAAGCTATCAACATTGTCATCGTTGAGGGCGAGTAAGGATTGTTCACCTGCATCGCAATTCAATAGATTTGAGCGACCTGTACCGCGTTGATCAATCAGCAAAATATCCCGCTGCTGACGCACTTTATTCAGCATGCTATCAAAGCTTGCCGCATTATCGATGGCCGATTGACCTGGGCCGCCTGCTATCGCCAGCAGTGCTTCTTCATGATTGACGTTTTTCACCGCAGGCAAGACCACATAATGCACTTGGATCTGTTTGCCATCGGGCTTGTTGGGATTCTCTGGCACAGTCACAAAGCCGCAGTTTAAACGGTCCGAAACACCTTCTACATAACAGGTATTTGTGGGGGTTGTTGAAGGAGCTGATTTTTCACTTGCCCAAACCGTTGCGCTAGCCATAGCGAGCATAAGTGTGCTCAAGCCTATGATTTTGCGAGTTGAAATATGTTTATGCCAGCCAGTGTTTGAACGCTTAATCGCAACGCAAGCGCCGGCATTATGGGACTTCCTGTGGATCATGCTATCTATCATGAGCGCTTTCCTTTTTGCATTTCAGGATGAGTGTGATACTTTAAATACAGTGTATCGGTGTATCAATGTATTAATACAGTGTGTAAAGCCTAATGTTAGAACTTTTAAATGTCAACCCCAGCAGTGGTGAGCCAATTTACAAGCAATTACACGAGCAAATCGTGCGCTTGATTGTGGGCGGCCAACTGCAAGAGGAAGACGTATTACCCTCAGTGCGCCAGATTGCGGAATACCTTGCGGTGAACCCGATGACAGTATCTCGCGCGATTCAGCAATTGGTGGATCAGGGCTGGTTAGAACGCCGCCGTGGGCAGGCGACTCGGGTTGCTGCCCGTACCGAGGCGATGGAGTCGGGCGTGAGTCTGCTTGAGCCACAATTAGAGGGCTTATTGGCACAAGCCAAGCAGCTGGGCGTGAGCCTGCCCGAGTTGCTGCAATTGATTAACGATCGCTGGCAAGCCTAGTCGGCCCAAGCGAAAACGAGAATAAAAAGGACGCAATTCGATGGATCAAGAGTTTCCCCCAATACTTGAGTTTTCTAAGGTAAACAAAGTTTTTCGTGGAAAAAATGGCGTTGAAAAACAGGCGTTAAAGGATCTGTCCTTGTGCTTGTCTGCCGGGATGGTGGTTGGCTTATTGGGACAAAATGGTGCGGGTAAATCGACCTTAATGCGCTGCGCTTTGGGGATTCTTTCGCCCGATTCGGGTGACATCCGCACCTTAGGTGAGACGCCGGAACAACTTTCGTCAGCCGCAAAGGAGCGCCTTGGTTATGTGCCACAACAGCCCTTTGGTTATGAAGGTTTTACCGTTGAGCGCGCTCTTGATTTACACCGCAGCTTTTATCCCCATTGGGACATGCAGTTAGAGCAAGATTGGCTTGCCCGCTTTGAGTTAGATGTCAGCCAACAGGTACAACGTCTGTCCGTTGGGCAGCGTCAATCCTTGGCCTTGATCATGGCGATGGCCTATCGTCCCGAGTTGCTGATCCTCGACGAACCTGTGGCCAGCCTCGATCCTATCGTCAGACGCAAATTTATGGTCGATTTGTTCGACTTGGCCCTCGAATCCGGCTCGGCGGTGCTGTTTTCATCCCATATCACCTCAGATTTAGAGCGGGTCGCTAGTCATGTGGCACTGATTAAACAGGGCGAATTAGTGCTGTTTAAGGAAATCGATGCTCTACGGGAAGAGGTGCGTCTACTCAAACTGGCTGTGGGTACGGAGTTGCCTGAGCAGGTGCGTATTTTGAGCCGTGATGGTAATTCTGTGCTGGTGGATAGTGGCGCAATCGATCTCAATCTTCCCGGCGTGCAGCGAAGTGAAGCGCTTAATTTGGAGCAACTCTTTGTGGAGTTACACAAATGAGTTCAGCTAAACCGCTTGTGCAACCTACTGATAAGCCTGTAACACAGCATTCAATCAATCCCTTTAACGGCATGCTGCGCCTGTGGTTATTTGATGTCGGCAGTGTGAGTTTTTTGGGTACCGGATTATTTGGCTTAGCCCTGAGCGTTTTGGCGGGATGGGCTGGGCAGAAGGAGAGTTTTGATATTTTTGTCGGCATGGGGATTGTCTCTACCTCAGCTGCGGTCGCGTGGCAGTTGATTCGCTTGATGGCGAGTGAGTGCTCAATCTTAATCCCCCGTTATCGGCAGAATATTTTTATCCAGTGCGAGGTGATGCTCATTGGCGTGTTTAGCCTTGCGGTGCTTTTATGCGTATTGTTTGACTTTACCTCTAGCCTGTCGTTACTGGTGTTTGCCCAAGGGATAAGCTTAGGTTTTATTTTGCTGTGTCTGCGGCAAACCCAATGGTTTTACTCCTCATTTTTACTGTTTATTTTAGTGCCGTTTTCTAGCGCTTTGGCTGAGCAAGTACCATTGTGGCTGAGCATCATAGTGCTGTTTGTGTTTGTCGTTCTGATTTGGCGCCGCTGCCTAGTATTACCTTGGCGGGTGGAAGCACGCAGTGTGTACCTCAACGGGTTAGAAATGGGCTGGTTTTGGTTGCCTAATCTGCAATCCATGCGGTTTTTGAGCCGTTTCGAGCGTTATTTGCATCCGGTTAACTTTTTTATCGGGCCGATGTTAACCGTATTGCTGTTGTTGCTGCCCGTGCTGACATTAGTGCTGGGGGTATTATCCCATCAGTTTAATTGGGATTTTCCGGTGTTACTGCTACTGGCGCAGTTTTGTGTGATCAGCTGTTCGCTAGTGCATTGGAGTCGGGTGCAACGAGCGCGTGCAACAGAGTTACTGTTGTTGATGCCGGGTTTTGATGGCAGAACTGGTTTGGTTAATGCTTTTGCCCGAGGACAGCAACGATTGCTGTATCTCATCAGTGTCGGCATGTTGCTCTGTAGTGTGTTTATTACTTGGCTCAATGGCGAGATGAGTGTGCCATTGCTGGCGCATTTAGTGATGAGCACCTATTGGGCTTGTGCCTTGGTGTTAGGGCTAGGTTGCCTGTGCCGCCGAGTGTTACAGGTTAGCTTGACTATGCTGGTGGTGCTGGGGCATTCACTATGGGTGTCTATCAGTTTAGCGGCATTGCAGCATGATGGTCATCTATATTATTGGTTAATAGGCGATCTTTTACTGGTTGTGTTGGGGCAAATTGCCCTGTTTGGCGGCCGTAAAAAGTTATGGCGGGGCGATATCGTTGGGCTGTAATCGGCCTTAAATGACGTGATTTGGGCGACATTTGCACAAGATTAGAGCAAAAACTCTTAGTTTTTAGCTTGCCTTCAGGTAGAATGCTGCAAAAGCGGAACACTTGTAAGCTAAAAGGTGAGTCACTCATGTCGCTCGAACAATATCACGTAATTCGACTATTACAGCAGCAAAGCCAGTCGTTAAAGGAGGCTATTGCGCTGGAAGGTTTTGAAATGGCAGCCCCTTGGCATCAAGTCAGTTGGCAGGCATTTGATGAGATCAGCCATAAAATTGCACAAGTGTTGATTCAACTCGGCGTACAAGTGCAAGACCGCTGTGTGATCCTGTCACAAAACTGCCCACAATGGACCTGTGCCGATATCGGCATTCTGAAAAGCCGTGCCATTGTCGTGCCCATTTATCCAACCAGTACCTTAGAGCAAGCCAGCTTTATCATTAATGATGCGGCGGCTAAGGTGATTTTTGTCGACGACGCTAAGCAATATGCGCTGGCCTGCGAGCTACAAAAACAGTGTCCAACCCTAGAGCATGTGATTGTGTTCGATGCCTCAGTTCAGTTGGCTCAGGATAAACCTCAGCATAGACATTTAGATAACGTGCTAGCGCAGGCATATGACCAAAGTGCCGAGCTGGAGCAACGCTTAAAAGACGCGAATCTTGATGATCTGTTAACCCTGATTTATACCTCCGGCACCACGGGTGATCCTAAGGGCGTCATGCTGGATTACCGCAATATGGCTTCGACTGTGCGTCAGCACGATCAGATTTTGCCTTTTAATGCTGGCGATGTGTCTTTAGCTTTCCTACCTCTAAGCCATGTGTTTGAGCGTAGCTGGAGTTTCTACGTTTTATGCCGTGGTGGCCATAATGTCTATCTGCAAAATACCCAAAGAGTAAAAGAAGCGATAAGTGCTGTGCGTCCGCATACCTTGTGTGTGGTGCCGCGTTTCCTCGAGAAGGTTTACAGCGCAGTACAGGATAAGGTAGCGAAATCCGCAGAGGGTCGTAAAAAATTATTTGCTTGGGCGATGGGAGTTGGCGAGCGTCAGTTTGAAGTGAGCCAAGGCCGCGCTAAGGGCGGTTTGTGGTTATCCTTGCAATGGCGTTTGGCGAACAAATTGGTTTACAGCAAGTTGCAGGCAGTGCTCGGTGGACGCTTAAAGTTTATGCCCTGTGGCGGTGCTGCACTTGATTTAAATGTGGCGTCTTTTTTCCATGCTATTGGTATTCCTGTGCTTTGTGGCTATGGCATGACCGAAACAAACGCTACTGTGACCTGTAACACTTTGGATAACCGTGTCGCGGGGTCAAACGGTAAAGTCTTGCCCGAAATCGAAATTAAACTGGGTAAAGACGATGAAATCTTAGTCCGTGGCGACACTGTGATGCGCGGTTATTACAATCGCCCTGAAGATACTGCCGCCGCCTTTGAAGACGGCTGGTTAAAAACCGGTGATGCGGGACGACTCGATGCCCACGGCAATTTGTTTATTACCGATCGTATTAAAGAATTGATGAAGACCTCTAACGGTAAATATATTGCACCGCAAAGGGTTGAGGGTGCTGTTGGGTGTTGTCCTTTTATCGAACAAGTGGCGGTGATTGCCGATGCGCGTAACTATGTGACGGCGCTGATTGTGCCAGCCTTTGAATCCCTCGAAGCATGGGCAAAGGAAAAAGGCTTAAAGTATGAGTCGCCTATTGAGCTGCTGCGCCATAGCCATGTGGTTGAGCATTTCGAGCAGCGTCTCAAACAGCTCCAGCAGGAGTTGGCTGGTTTTGAGCAAATCAAAAAGTTTACCCTGCTGCCGGAAGCTTTTTCGATGGAGGCAGGATTAATCACGCCGACGCTTAAGTTGCGTCGCAAAATGATTTATCACAAGTACGCCCATGAAATTAATGCTATGTATAATAATTGATTGTTAAATATTTGATCTTAAAAGGCCGCTTAGCGGCCTTTTTTGTCTCAACTACTTCCTGACGCATAGTTCTTAGCTTAAAATTCGCCCCGTTTACTGGTGCGCACGAGGCGCAAGGTGTCGGTGTAAAGGATAGTTAAATGGAACTTTCGATTCGTCGTTTATGCGCCGCGGTCGGTGCGGTGTGGTTATCTTCTTTTGTGGTCATTCCTGCTGCGGTTGCGGCGGAATATGACAAAATGGTTCACGGTCCCGTGGATCTTCCCAATGGCCAATGGCTTAATTTTTATCAAAAAGATCAACAGGTATGGGGCGAAATGCTCTATGGCGATGCGCCCGGTGTGCGTATTGACGATTACGGCCGCGCTGAAATCGTGGCGGTGTTTTACCATGACTTTGACAAGGGCGGTACTAAGGAAGTTATCGTCATGCTCAAGGATGCCGATGGTCAGCATCTACGGGGTTATGGCTTTGAGGGTGAAGAGCTAACTAAATTGCCACGCTTGCAAGCCGTGCTCGATGAAGTTGTACCAACCATTAGCACCTTTACCGTCGGCGGCGTTCGCAAGGTGTTAAGCCAGCTGCCACCACAGCAGTATCGTATGACCTATGAGGCGGAAGGGGTAAAAGATCCTGATATTAAAGCGATTTTAGATGGTACCTCTAAGCTCAAACCAACACTAATTGGTTATCGCAATTCTGAAGGCACAGCGGCGGATGTAAAAACCGCAGTGGAATACAAGCTGCGCTATCCCGTGACTCGCACCGATAAGGATGCCGAGGGGCGTGAACGAAAATATAGTCTAGTCGCCACGTTTGATCGCAGTGCTTACGTCGAAGAAGATGGCAGTTTTATGTTAGTCGCCATTGGTTATGAGGCCGACGATGTCGATTGGCTTAAAAATGGCAGCGAAAAAATCCCGCGAACAGGGCCTTTTTACGAATTCATGAGCATGGGCAGTACTTGGGCTGGTGTTGCCAGTGAAGCCAATTATGTTCAAGGCGAACTTGATGGTCACTTTGCCGCCTACGATGCCCGCAATGGCAGTGTGATGTATGCTGGTGACTATAAGCTGGGCAAACAAGTGGGTAAATGGATAGAAGCCGACAGCCGTGAAACCTATTGGGAGGGCGAGTACCTCGACGGCCAAAAGCAGGGTAAATGGGTATTGCAGTCCATTATGGATGACGCCGATAACTACGGCTTTATTCACTACAACAAGGGCGTGCCCGATGGCCCGAGTGAAATCTATACCCCAGATTACGATTCCGGCACCGAAGGCGCGAAGAAATTATCCGAAAAGGGCATTTATCTCAATGGCGTAAAAGACGGTGAGTGGCTTGAGTCCGATGGTAGCAAAGGCCAATACCAAAAGGGTGTGAAGCAAGGCGCTTGGGTAGAAAAGGTCACCCAAGGGGATTATCGCTTTCAAAGCGGTGAAGGCAGCTACCTCGATGGTAAACGTTCAGGCACTTGGGTCTATATTCGAACCCCAGATGCTAACGATGCATTTACCACTAGACAATCGGTGACTTACCTCTACAAGACCGAAGTCAACTATGAGAACGGCCTACGCCAAGGTGAGGCTAAGTTATTCAATAAAGATAATTTTATGTTTGCCCTTAAACATTATGATAAGGGCAGACTCCACGGTGAGAGTCTATGGTATTCAGCCCCGAACACTGTCAGCAATGTAGCTAACTATCGTCAAGGCGAGTTAGATGGCCCACAAATGTGGCTCGAACCTAACGGCGATCTGAATGAGTTGAGTCAGTATAAGTTCAATGACGCTGTAAAACTTAAACCCTCGCAGGATGAATGCATGATGCGAAAAGAGCCTTATGCAGGCGATTGTGAGGGTGTAATAAACACAAACAATGCCGAGACTAGCTCGATTAAAGATGGTGAGCAGCGAGTGTATCGCGGCGGCCGACTATCCGAATTAAGCTATTACACTAATGGGTCAGTCGATAAAGAATATCGATTTGATTCTAACGGCCGCTTAATGTCCTTGCAGACTTATAAAGCGGGTAAGGAATATGGCCCAAGCATTCGCTATTCCACCGACGGCGGCTATTCGCTCGTACAATATGGTCATCTTATCAATAACCGTCTTTCTGGCCCCCATTACACTTTTTATCCGAACGGTCAGTTAAAGAGTTTGTGGAACTATTGCCAGCAAGAAGGCGAAACCTGGAACGGTGAACCTTATTTCTGGGATAACGCCATTGCGCGCTGTGGTATCCAGCGGGAGTATTTTGATAATGGTGCCGTGAGTTGTATCGAGGATCTCGACAGCAATTATGCCGTGGATAAAGTCTGTTATGACCAGAATGGTAAGTTAGCCAGCGAAATGCTGCGGATTGATGAGCAACATGTGGTGCATAAGCGCTATATCAACGGAGTGATCTATCAGGAAGAACCTGGATTCTCGGATTTTTCCCATGTGACTAAGGGGCGCAAAATCTATCACTTAGAAAACCCCAAAAGCCATGGCGTGTTTAAGTCCTACGACAGCAGTGGCAAGCTCAAATACGAAAAAATCTATGATATGGGTAAGGCTGGCTGTATGAAAAAATACGATGCCAATGGCAAGCAAACCCCAGAGACCGCGAGCTGCCAGTTCTAGCATCGCGCTTCTTATTTCTGTTAGGCTTGGTAGGGATAAACGGGGCAATCACCTCGTTTATCCCATTCACAGCATAAAAGTATAAGAACAACAAAAGGGAAGTTTGCATGTCAGTCACCGAATACAGCCTGGACATCCAGCCAAGATTTACCGAAACCGATGGTCTAGGCCACATCAACAACACAGTGATCCCCGTGTGGTGCGAGGCGGCGCGCACGCCAATCTTCGAGATTTTTAATCCCGAGTTGGATTTGCATCAGTGGAACCTCATAGTGGCAGGCTTTACCGTGGCCTTTATCGCGCCGACATACTACGGCAAGAGTGTGACGGTGAAAACCTATGTTAGCCGTATCGGTAATAGCAGTTTCGAGCTGACCCAAAGCTGTTGGCAGGCTGGCAATAAAACCGCCGAAGTGAAAACCACCTTAGTACACTACGACTACAGCTGCGAGAAGAGTCGCCCTATCCCCGAAGATATTCGTGAAATCTTAGCTAGCCTGAACGGCGAAACTGCTTAAGTCCGGTATTCGCTTTCACCGCACAATTGCAATTGCGCGGTGAAAACGTTAACGTGGCGGCCGCAAATGTGATGCGGATCACTTATCCGCGCCTTTATTCCTCCCGGCCGGATCTAGCATGAGATTTTACTTCACCCGAATGCGTTCTAAGGACATCTGTCCGCCACGACAACCCCTGAAAAAGATCGTTTGGTCATGGGTAGGGGCCTTTTGTGGCATTTACTTAGTCGCCAGTCTCGCCACTTATATGGGTGATAATCTGCTTGGCACCATGTTTGTGATTGGCTCATTTGGGGCGTCGGCGGTATTAGTGTATGGCGCGCCGCTGGCTGAGTTTTCTCAGCCACGTAACTTGATTGGTGGCAGTGTGCTATCGGCACTGATTGGTGTGGCTGTTTATCAGGTATTTGCCGATTATATGGTGCTCGCGAGTGCGTTAGCGGTATCACTTGCCATCGCATTGATGTACTTAACCCGCACGCTGCACCCACCGGGCGGCGCAACGGCATTAATTGCTGTGATAGGCGGTGATAACGTGCATCAACTCGGGTTTCTCTATGCGGTGATGCCAGTCTTTCTCGGCTCACTGCTGCTATTGCTGGTGGCGCTGGTCGTGAATAACCTCTCCACCGATCCCAAACGCCACTATCCAGTGTATTGGATTTAGCTTACCTGTTGCGAAGCCTGTTATTTCAAAAACTTCTGCACATACCAACAGCTGGCTCCTATCTCAAACTCTTGGGCTTTGGCCCATTTTAGGCCATGGCGAACTAAACGTTCGGCAAGACCTTTGCCACGCAGTTTGTCGGGCACAAAGGTACGACTAAAATCGATGTGCTGACCATTGAGCCGATATTCCAGTACCGCCTCATGCCCATCAACGGGGATCACAAAGCGTTGTTTATCATGTTGATGTTCAACGATGGTTTCGATTTGCTCTTTTTCTGGCATACATACTCCTACTGAATTTGGCTTAAGGTGTGCTGGCAATTAAGCCTGCGACTCGGTAGCTTAAGCTTGCTCGTGTTGTTTAAGAATGGCGAGTAATTCTGTGGGAAGCTCGGCTTTTTGACCTGTTTTAAAGTTAAACATCACGGCAACCGAGGTGCCTAGGGTTGTAATTGCCTGCTGCTGTTTACTAAACGCCTGATAATGCATGGTAAATCTGTCGCTTTGAATATCGCTGATACTCACGCTGACCAATAGGGTATCGGGGAAGGTTACTGGACGTTTATAGCGGGCTTGATTCTCGCTAATCACAGGACCAACACCGGATTTATACAGGGCATCGAGTGGAAAGAGACGGTTGAAAAAGTCGATACGTGCGGTTTCAAAATAACGGAAATAGACCACGTTGTTGACGTGTTGCAGCGCATCCATTTCGCCCCAAGCTACGGGGATTTCGGTCACTATGGGATGCTGTGCGAGAAACTTTTCTATTGGACTTAGTGTTGGACTTTCCATTGTATTACTCATAGTCAAAAGCTCTAGTTAAAACGCTCGTTTAAGAAGCCAGACTAGCAGTATAAGATAGCTACGACAAGCCTTAGGCAATAGTGACAACATTAAGTGAAGCAAGGAGTTGGCGATGATAAAACAGATTGGGGATACGGTTATTCAGGCAACACATTTTGCGTCTTGCCATTGTAGCGCTGTGGTGTTGGAGTTATCGCTGCCCAATGGCATTGAAAAGCCAAGGCGTTGTGATTGCTCAATCTGTCGGCGCAAGGGCGCTATCGTCTGTTCAGTGCCGCTGGCGGGATTGAAGATTATCAAAGGCGAGGCCGTATTAAAGTGCTACGAATTTAATACCAAAACGGCCAAACATTACTTCTGCTCTGTGTGCGGCATTTATACCCATCATCAAAGGCGCTCTAATCCCAATGAATATGGCTATAACCTTGGTTGCCTCGAAGGCGTGAATCCCTATGAATTAGGCGATGTGCCCGTTTGCGATGGGGTGAATCACCCTGCGGATAGGTAGATGTGATTGCCAGAAAAACAAAAAGCGACCCTAGGGTCGCTTTTGATGTGCAGTGCCGATGTTACTCGATCACTAGCTCATCGAAACTGCTGATAGTGCGAAAATCGCCCGTGCGCTGCTTGCTGTCGCGAACCATTTGGCAGGTCATCATGCCGGCTGCGTCAGCTGCTTTTAATTCTTCAATCACATCAGACACAAATAGCACTTGCTTAGGGCTTAAGCTGATGGTGTTGAGAATATTGCAGTAAGCTTGTTTATCTAATTTGTTACCTGTACGGGTATCAAAATGACCGTTAAACATCTCGGTTAAATCACCGCCATCGCTGTGGCTGAATAACAGTTTTTGGGCATCGACAGAGCCCGATGAGAAACTGTAAATACGCAGATTTTGTGCGCTAAAACGTTTAACTGCTTCGATAAAGTCAGGGAAGATATGGCCCTTAAACTCGTCATGGGCATAACCTTGCTTCCAAATTAACCCCTGTAGGGTTTTGAGCGGGGTCGCTTTGCGGTCTTCACGAACCCACTGCTGTAAAATTTCAGTCACGCGCGCTAAGTCAGCATCTGGCTCTAGGGCGATATCTCGGGTGTCGCAGATACAGTTTTCCACCAAAACATTGTGTTGGTTCTGCGCTAAAAAGTCTGGCAAGGCTTTGACAGAATAGGGGAATAGCACATCTTGGATAAAGGTTAGGTCTGTCGTGGTGCCTGCTGTGTCTACGACTATGGCTCTGATACCCATAATGTTTTGATACTCCACAATATGTTGGCTAAAAAATGCAACCCTGATCCTAAGCGTTATTGGGGTAATTGGCTAGTGGATTTCACCTTTAAGCCAAGGGAGAATGTGCGCCATATCACTAACTCATTTGGCTGAAAATCAATTAAATGAGTAATTTTAGAGGCTTATCTAGTGGATATAGGTGAAATACTGGATCTAGTGTGGGGAATTATGCTGTTTATAATCCAGCAGTTTGTTGTCGACATAAGACTATGGTCTTAATAGCTAAGGGAAATTTTGGCTGTTATTGTTGCTTTACTCTCTTTCGACTGAATTTGTGCGCCTTTACGATTTAAAGATTGGATTGAGCGCGTAGCAATGATGAGGCTGTTTATGAAATATTTACCCGCATTAGGCTTAGGTATTCTGTTGGCGGTATTGAGCTTTACGAGTTTTGCACTGGTTGCCAGTGCTGGCTATATGCATGCCTTGCTCGGGAGCGTCGATAATCTTAGCCACACTAGTCCGGTTTATCTGGGGTTAGCTGCCCATGATGCGGGCTTATTATTGCTGCTCTCTGGGCTGATGCTATTTAGCTATCAGCGGCTTTTCCCTCGATTACCATTCGATTGGTACACTGCGGTGGCGATGCAAATGCCACTGGGTTTATTGGTGCTGTGGGCGGATGGGGTTTCCTTTAATCTCACGGACTTTTACGGTGTAGCTAGAGCTTTAACTCTCTTTAGCGCCGCCTTTGGTGTGCTGATTATTTTTGGCTTACTGCAACGCCGTGGCCGCAGGCTTGCTCAGGCTTAATGGGTCATTTGTAGGCCTTAAACTGGCCTTGCAGGAATAAAATCCGTAAAATCATTGGCCTAAATGGATTTGAGTCGTAAAGAGTAGGAGCCAATGAGTTCGATTGAATTTGATATTCCCGAAGAGCACCGCATTCCCTTT
Organism: Shewanella sp. MM_2022_3; assembly: GCF_022557375.1. Lineage (NCBI taxonomy): Bacteria > Pseudomonadati > Pseudomonadota > Gammaproteobacteria > Alteromonadales > Shewanellaceae > Shewanella > Shewanella sp. MM_2022_3. The sequence goes on along the minus strand of NZ_JAKZGV010000007.1, from coordinate 112,773 downwards.
CTGAAGTATTACAAACAAAAAATCGCCCCTAAATGTGCACCGTTTGAAGCAAAACGTGAAGGCGTAAACCAAAGGCGGCGTGAAAATGCCAAGTTCACCACCCCAATCTACTACCTATGCATCACGGTGATTTTAGGGGCATTCGCTGGGCTGCTCGGGGTGCAGTTTATGCTGGTGCCTATGGATTATTTTGTGCCTTTGATGATTGGCGTGTTTCTGCCCGTTCCGGTGATAGCGTTAGTGGTCATTGCCTCGGGTAAGGAAAGCGATGAACTCTATAATGCTGCCTTTGAAAAACTCTATCCCATTAGCCTTAAGTATTTTGGCGATGACTTTGCGCTAACGAGGGCGCCTAAGGTCGATTTCTCTCTCTTCCTTGAGCTGGGGCTGCTGCCTAAAACCGATAAGCAGTATGCGCAAAATTGCCTTAAGGGAACCTATAACAAGGTGTCGTTCCAGTTTTACGAGGTCGATGCTTACAACACTAAATCGAACAATAATGGCTCGGTTGAGCGGGAAACCATCTTCAATGGTGTACTGCTGGTGTGCAATATTCCTAAGCGATTCAACGGTACTACCTTGTTAGTCACGGATAAGGGCAGTTTAAAAAATCGCCTTGAGGGGTTTAAGACAAAGCTGTCGCGGGTCAAGCTTGAGGATGTGCGGTTTGAGCGTTGCTTTGAGGTGTATAGCAGCGACCAAGTCGAGGCGCGCTACTTACTCAATCCTTTGATGATGGAAAATCTGTTGGCTTTGAGCCGCGAATTAAATGCCGAAGTTGAAGCCTGTTTCTATCAAAAACAATTACTAATAAAGATCCCGACTAAACACCATTTCTTTATCAATCAACTGCCCCATCGATTTTAAGCTCAATATCGAGCGGATGTTCACCGAGTTAGGCTATACCTTCTCGATCATCGATACTTTAAAACTTGATAAGCATACCGGGCTATAGTCAGGCTCGTAAATTTAGAGGAATGTATGTCGCCAGATAATCAAATAGTGTTTAAATCGCTGATTGGCTATGGTTCATTTTTCTTTATGATTTGGCTTGTTTTATCAGCGGTACTTATTTTATCGGGGTCAGCTACTTTTTCAGTAAAAGGCTTAGCGGGTGCATTTGTAGTATTACAGATCCCGACGTTATTTCTGGTCATTAAAACAAAGCTTCGGATTAATCAAAATCCATAAAAGAGTCAAATACCTGTTATAGGATGTCATGCTAGGCAATATTGCAGTCCCATAAAACATGACTTTTGGCACTTATGGGTGACTCCCCGTGCTCGTTACTATCAAGCTTCAACTTTGATGGAGCAAGATGATGAACACGATTTTCACCCTGTCGCAATTTGTGCATATTACCGCGGGCGCACTGGCATTAGTGTTATTTTGGATGCCTGCCATGCTGAAAAAGGGCAGCGCGAATCACAGTCGTTTTGGCCGTTATTATGTCTATGCCATGTACACAGTGGCGGCGACGGGCGTGGCGATGGCAGCGACGGGCCTCATTGATCCGCTCGCGGTGATTAAACAGCCTGCGGCCAACGCCGATGCTTTAGCAGAGCAGATTGCGGATCGTAAAAATGCTTGGATATTTCTCATCTATATCAGCTTGTTAACTCTAGTGACCGTTAGGCATGGCGTGTTGGTTCTGCGTTATAAGGCGCAGCGTCAGCAATTAACATCGCCGCTGCATTTGTCGTTAATGCTGAGCTTAACGTTACTTGGCCCTGTGATGGCGCTATGGGGATACCAAGAAAAGCTGATCCTCGCGGTGATTTTCGGCCTGTTAGGCACTACGGTTGGGGCGGGATTCCTGCGCTATAGCTTTAAGGCAACGTTGACCAAATTAGAATGGTGGATAGAGCATTTAGGCGCGATGATTGGCTCGGGTATCGCCTGCTACACCGCCTTTTTCGCCTTTGGTGGCAGCCGTTTGTTTATCGACCATGGTAATTTGCGTCTGTTGTCGTGGACACTGCCAGGTGTTGTGGGTTTTGTAGTCATCCGCTATTTAAGTGGCAAGTATCAGCGTCGTTTTGCGGATTAACCTGAAACGTAAAAGCATAGGGAGCCGTAAAAAGAACAGGGGCCGCCTAAGCTGCCCCGATTTGAGATGATGTGAGCGGTTTTACCCGAACTAAACCTTGGTCTCTGCGGCGGCATTGGCCGCCTTAGCAGACTCGAGCCACAGATCCATCTTTTGCTCCAATAAATCTAAGGGCAAGGCGCCATTTTCCAGCAGTTTGTCGTGGAAGACTTTGATATCCAACTTATTGCCCAAGGCTTGTTTGGCCTTAGCTCGCAGTTCGATAATTTTCAGCTCGCCCAACTTGTAACCTAAGGCTTGTCCCGGCCAAACCACATAGCGCTCGATTTCGGACGTGGCCTCTGAGCGGTGTATTCCCTCAGTCGCCACTGCATAATCAATGGCTTGCTCACGACTCCATCCCTTTGCATGCATACCTGTGTCGGCCACTAAGCGCACCGCGCGGTGCAGCTCAGACTGCAAGCGGCCAAGATCGTTAATCGGTTTATCCTGATACATGCCCATCTCGGCGGCTAACCGCTCGGCATAGAGCGCCCAACCTTCACCTGCGGCATTGGAGTAAAAAATAGTACTCAGCAGCGGCAAGGTATCCGACAGACCGATAAGGGTCTGTAGATGATGGCCGGGATTGGTCTCGTGATAGGTTAAGGTTTGCAGCGAATAGGAGGGCAGCGCTGCCATATCGTACAGGCTTATCCAAAAAGTACCCTTACGCGAACCATCCTGTGACGGCGCATCGTAAAATGCACCGCTGGTTGCGGCGGCGCGACTATCGGGCACGGCTTCAACCGCAACCTCTTGATTCGGTAACTGCCCAAACCACAGCGGTAATTTGGCATTCACTTTCGCCAGATAGCCGTGAATGTCCGTCATTAATTGTTGTTTGCCTTCGGCGGTATTGGGGTAGATATATTTAGGATCCTTGAGTAATCGCTGCATGCGCTCGCCAACTGTGCCTTTGCGGTAACCCACTTGTTTGAGTAATACATCCATCTCGGCGGTAATGCGGGCGACTTCATCTAATCCCAGTTGGTGGATCTCATCTGGGGTCTTATCTGAATTGGCGAGGTGTTTAATCATCGCCTTATAGAGTTTCGCGCCCTGAGGCTGGTGTCCAAGTCCAGCCACATGGGTGGCCTTGAGACGCACAGCTTGTAGTGCGGAAATCAACTGGCGCGTCGCAGGGTAATATTTAGTCTCCACCAGTTCGGCGGCAGAGTTCACCAACGCCTCACTTTCTGGTACTTGGGCGGCGGTTAATTTGGCTTTAAAACTGCTGACCAAGGGATGCTTGTTGGCATGGTGGACTAACTGTTGCTGTAAGCCTGCGATGGTCTTATCGATAATAAAATCGGGTGGGATTACCCCCATTTGCACATCTTGATCCAGCTTATCGATAACCGTACCCATGGCGGCAGGATACATGCTTAAGCGGTTGAGATAAGCCTTAGCTTGCGCTGGAGTGCTGACCGCAAACTTATCTTCCATATAGCTCGGAAACTCAACATGCAATCCAGATAAGTGGTTGACGACATAAGGTAAAAACCAAACACCATATTCGCCAAGCATAGTGCCATAGGCCACGGTTTCGGCAGGCAACAGGGCGCCGGCGATTTCAGATTTTATCGAGCCTAAACTCACTTGTTCAGAGGCGCTAAGCTTACTGGCATCGATAGCATTGAGCTCAGCTAATATGGCCTTAAGCGCTTTACGGCGATGATTTTCCCCCGACGGGCTGTAATCGGTCAGCTTAGAGAGTACATCCTTGCCCGCCTCATCCTCGGCCACGCCATAATAGGTGGCGATTTCGGGTCTAAGGGCAAAATAACGCTGGGTGATTGGCGCAAGTTGCTGCTTAAGGCTCAATACTTGGACGGCCTTTTCGGCCTTGGCCTGCTCAGTAGTTTGATTGGTCTGTGTTGGGTTTGGATCGCTACAACCCGTTGCTAACATGGCCAGAATTAAAGCATTTACTATTCTTTTCATCAGGTTACTCATACAAAAACATTGTGGGCAAATCCGTTGTTGGACTTGTGCCGCAAGCGTTAAACCGTGATTAGTGTGATCAAGCTCAAATTTGAACGGTTATCCTAACAGTTTATTGCACTCAAACTGCATAAATTTTGTTACTAGTTTTATTGATAATCTGGAGTGAAAAGGGAAGTGGGGGACAAGGAAATCCTTATCGAACTTTATAATGCGCAGCCATTCTCAAATAGGTGGCGTTCAAGTGGATTCCCATCCACATAAAACAGCAAAGCACCTAATTCATGTCTAACTGAGAAAGCATTATTCATCATGGCCTCTGGGGCTGATAGGCAATACCATTAGGGCATATCTCGCTGAGATTGCTGCCATTCAGTGGTTAATTTTTGTGATTGAGCGATTAATTGCTGTCTTTGCGTTGTATCTGGGAAAAGTTGTCCTAGGTAATATTAAAAATGAGCGCTTGCTCAAAGGTTTTTACATCCAGAGTGATTTTACTGAACTTAGCGGATAAGGGATTATCAGAGGATTAAGTAAGTCGTTGATGTTTATATTGACTAAGGAGTTGTTGATGAGAAAAACCGCACTTTCGAGCCTTGTTTTTGCACTGCTTTTAGGGTCTCCACTGGCGAATGCCACTAATATCACGGCTGAATTTAAATCGGTTGAAAATATTAAAGATGTGAGGGCATTACAGCAGCAAGCGCCTCAGTTATTAAGTTCAGGCTTGCCGAGTGAGCAACAGTTTGCGCAGCTAAAACAGGCGGGTGTGGATGTAGTGATCAACCTTATGCCGGACAATAGCAAAGATGCCCATCCAGATGAAAGAAAACTCGTGACTCAGGCCGGAATGGACTATGTGTATATTCCCGTGGATTGGCAAAACCCTAAAGTAGAAGATGTTGAAGCCTTCTTTACAGTAATGGATCAGCATAAGGGGAAAAATGTGTTAGTTCATTGCCTTGCTAATTATCGTGCCTCAGCGTTTGCCTATTTGTATCAGTTAAAGCAAGGCCAAAAACCAGAAATAGAAAAGACTATGGCGCCATGGAATGGAGAGTTATTAAACTATCCTAAATGGCAGGCATTGTTAGTGGATGTAAGTCAAAAATACGGTTTCTAATGTTTCACGTGAGTATGAATCCGCCCGCGCGATTGCTTAGTTATACGCTTGATGCGCGGATGGTATTTTGCGTTAAATCGCCATTATTACCACTTATATACCAAGTGTTTAAAGGCATTGTTTTTTAACAATATACGTTTTTGTAGAGTAAAAGTAATCGCTACAAGTTAATTATTTTATAAAATGGCTTTAATTTTACGATTTTCCCTTCTTGGATGAGTTCGTTAATTATTCTACGGTATGAGCGTGTCGTTATTCCGAGTCGTTTTGCGCCAAGAGTTGATGAAAGCTTAAATTGTTCTTCGCTTGCTAAATTTTTAGCTTCTAATATTTGGTTGATAATACTCACTTTTGTTGATTGTGTCAGATTGCTGATAAGTTCGTGCATATTTCGATTATATCTTTTTGTAATTAATGACGTAATATACATGAACATATTTGAATCTTTTTCTACAATTTTTATAAAATTAGCTTTAGATATTCGATACATTACGCCGGATTTATTTGCTTTTATGCTAAATAAAGCACTGTTGTTTTCTTGGAAAAACTCCATTTCACCTAGAAATCCGCAGTAATTATCTTCAACTTTAAGAATGAATTCATTACCACTCGAGTTTATATAAGAAACGGTTAGGTTGGCATTTTCACAGAATATGAGTTCAGAAACATGCTTAGATTGTCTTAGCAAGTAGGAGTTCTTATGGTATTTAATCTCTGCAATACCAATAGCTTTAACAATAGTAGCGATATCATCCATAAGTATTTGTTACATATTCAAAACATGTTATTTGTATACAAGTATACTATCGCAGTATTGAATAGCAATCACTACCCTGGAGTATGAATTTGGTGAAAGTGGTTAAAACGCATTAAGTTAAGATTTATTCAATACGCTTTAACCATATTAAATAGATTAAATTTTAATGGCCGTTTCTAATGCGACTTTGACCATTTCATGGAGATCGGTTCTGCGTTCGTCAGCCGTTAAATGTTCATGCTGGGTAATATGGTCTGTAACGGTACAAAGAGCGAGTGCGCGGCATTGATGCTCTGCAGCAAGCGCATAAAGAGCGTTTACTTCCATTTCTACACCTAGTACGCCGTATTTTGCCATCAGGGTATAGTCATTTTCATTTGGTCGATAAAATAGATCAGATGAAAATACGTTGCCTACCTTATAGTTAACAGTTGTCGTTTTTAACACTTCAACACACGCCTGTAATAGGTCAAAGTTTGCGATGGCTGCCAGATCGTGGTCTAAAAAGCGAATACGATTTATTTTGGAGTCTGTAGAGGCTCCCATGGCAACAATTAAATCTTTCAGCTGAATATTATCCGATATAGCTCCACAACTACCTACTCGAATAAAGTTTTTAACACCGTAGGTTGTCATCAGTTCATGAAAATAAATCGAGGCTGAAGGTGCACCCATGCCATGACCCATAATTGAAATATCTTTAGATTTATATTTTCCAGTAAAACCTAATATTCCACGGACATTAGTGACTTCCTTTACATCCTCTAAATAAGTTTCTGCAATAAGTTTTGCTCTGAGTGGGTCACCAGACATAATAATTGTTTTTGCAAAGTCACCAGGATTCGCATTGATATGTGGAGTCGACATGTTTCACCTCTAAATTACATTAATGACACTAAGGCGCCTGCAATAGTACCTGACATTAAATTGGCCAAGATTGCGGCTAAAAGTACTCTTGGGCCAATTTGAGTGATAAGTTCTCGTTTATCTGGGCACATGGCAGCGATACCACCAACGACCATAGCAAGTGAGCCAATATTGGCAAATCCACATAGGCTAAAGACAACAATGGCCTGTGTTTTATCTGAAAGAGTATTAGATACTTCTAAGAAACTGATATAAGCAACAAATTCATTAATGGCAATTTTTTGGCCAATAATTGAAGCTGCAGGTATTGCTTCAGACCAAGGGACTCCCATGAGGAATGCTAATGGAGATAGCAAATAGCCAATAATCATTTCTAATGTAAGCTTATCGATACTAAATAAATTACCGATACTACCAATGATGCCATTTAATAATGCAATAATGGCTACAAATGATACTAATAATGCCGTTACAGTAATAACTTGGTTCATGCCCATTAAAGAGCCATCAGTAATGGCTGCTAATAATCCTTTGGGCTGATCAGCATCTTCGATTTTATTGTCATTATTAACTATATTTTGTTCAGTTTGTGGGCAGAGTAGCTTTGCAAATAATAGACCTGCTGGTGCGGTCATAAAACAAGCTGTAAGAATATATTTAGGATCAATGCCTAGGTTGATATATCCCACCATAGTGCCACCCGCGACACTGGCTAATCCACCTGTCATAACAGCAAATAACTCTGAGCGAGTCATGTTTTTGACTAAGGGTCGAACCATCGATGGGGCTTCAATTGGTCCGACAAAAATATTTGCTGTGGCAGAAAGAGATTCAGCTTTACTGGTACCTAATATCTTAGAGAGTCCGCCACCAATAATATTAATGATAAATTGCATGACTTTTAGGTAGTAGAGTACTGAGATTAAGGCAGAGATAAATATCACTACGCAAAGTACGTTGATAACGAAAACAAAGCCTAATTTATAGTTAGCTAGATCGCCAAAAACAAAGGTTAAACCAGAATTTGAAAAGGCAATTACACTGTTGACGCCACTGCTCATGGCTTCAATGATGGTGACTCCTGCTGGTACAAACATAACAAATGCACCGAGTAAAATTTGAAGTGTTAATGCTCCTGCAATGGTTTTAAATTTTATTTGGCGTTTATTTTCGGAGAATAGATACCCAATAAAGACTAGAACAGCAATACCGATACAACTCATGATTGTTGACATAGGTTCATCCATCATCATCTGGTAATAGATCATTTTATAGAGATGAATCATTCAAGATTTTTTCGTTAAAAAAACGGACATTTTTCCTATTTGAGGATAAAAATGTGGTTATTTGCAGAAAATCACATGAAATGTTTAATTTTTATTTTATTTCAATGTGTTAGATGATATGTGTTGGCGGTCTAACCTAATGCATCTAAATCAAGATTATGCTGTTGGAATTTAGGTATTTAGGCGATGTATCTAGTGCAGGAGATCTTGTCACTATTGTCAGAAGGTCTATTTAACTGAGTGAGTGCAGTTAAATAGACCAAAGCTTTGAAATTATTGATGGATTAGCTTACCGTTTTTTACTACATCTTTGCAGGGATTAACGCCGTAGCTGTAGGCCAACTGTGCAGGGGTGGCGATATCCCACAGACAGAAATCCGCCTGTTTGCCGACCACTAAGCTGCCGACATTCTCTTCAATTCCTAGCGCCTTGGCTGCATTGAGTGTTAAACCCGCAAGTGCTTCCTCTGGGGTTAAGCGGAACAGGGTGCAACCCATGTTCAGCATCAGCAGGGTCGAGCAGATGGGCGATGAGCCGGGATTAAAGTCGCTGGCGAGCACCATAGGTACGCCGTATTGACGCAGTAAGTCGATAGGCGGTTTTTGGGTTTCCCGCAAAAAGTAAAACGCGCCCGGTAACAGCACGGCGCAGGTGCCACTTTCACTTAGGGCCTTAACGCCAGCCTCATCTAAATATTCAATATGATCAACCGACTTAGCCCCTAAACGTGCGGCTAATTCAGAACCGCCCATATTGGATAATTGCTCGGCATGCAGTTTAACTTGCAGGCCAGCTGCTTTGGCGGCGCTCAGTACGCGCTCGGTTTGCTCTAGGTTAAAGGCGATGTTTTCACAGAATACATCCACCGCATCGGCGAGGTTTTCGGCAATCACCGCAGGCAGCATCTTATTGATGATTAAGTCGACATAGCCGTCGCTATTGTCTTTAAACTCGGGTGGCACCGCATGGGCTCCGAGGAAGGTGGTTTTGACATCCACATGATGATGTTGGCCGAGTTCGCGGGCCACACGCAGGATTTTGAGTTCGGTTTCGGTATCTAGCCCATAGCCAGATTTAATCTCTACCGTAGTAACGCCTTCCTTCGCCAAGGCATTTAAACGCTGGCGCCCGAGGTCAAATAGCTCGGCTTCGTCGGCCTCACGGCAGGCGTTAACTGTGGAAATAATTCCGCCGCCAGCACGGGCAATTTCCTGGTAGGTGGCGCCCTTTAGGCGTAGCTCGAATTCGTTGGCGCGATTACCGGCAAACACTAAATGGGTGTGGGCATCAATCAGCCCTGGAGTGATCCAACCGCCCTTGCCCCTGTAAACAGGAATGGACAACACATCGAAGGCGGGCAGCTCGCTGCGTGGGCCTAACCAGGCAATTTTACCGTCTTTTACTGCGATAGCCGCATGGGTAATTGCGCCGTAAGGTGCTGATATGGAAGGGTCCATTGTTGCTACGTTAACGTCTATCCAAACCTGATCCCAAGACATTGTTATCCCTCGCTGCGTTGGCTTTTTGGCCCCGCAAACTCTTTATTATCGAAAGTTATGTGAGCTAGCTTGTATTTACTTGTATATACAAGCTAGGATTGTAGCCGCAATTTTGAACGTTTGAAAGTGTGCTCGCATCTAGCACCTAGATTCTAGATTTTTATACCGAGGAAGTGTTTTGGCTACGCCTAAGTTTGCAGAAATTAAGCAATATATCATTGGTTGTATCGAGTCTGGTGAGTGGGAAGAAAATGCCCGCGTGCCCTCGGAAAATCAGCTGGCCGAACTGTTTGTCTGTAGCCGTATGACGGCGCGTCGTGCCTTGACCGAGCTAACAGATAACGGCGTGCTTGAGCGTTCACAGGGGCTGGGCACCTTTGTGGCCGGACGAAAGTCGCAATCCTCCATGCTGGCGATCCGCAACATTGCCGACGAAATCAAAGACCGTGGTCATGGTTACAGTGTGCAGCAGTTGGCACTTGAGCAAGTAAACGCTACCGCGCCTATCGCCATCGCACTGGCGCTGGAGCTCGGAAGTCCGGTGTTTCATTCGGTGTTAGTGCATTGCGAGCAGGGCGTGCCACTCCAAGTCGAGGAGCGTTATGTGAATCCCGCCTTTGCGCCTGATTACTTAGAGCAGGACTTTAGCGAGCAGACGCCCCATGAATACCTGTCACAGGTGGCGCCGCTGACCGAGGCGCACCACACCATCGAAGCCATTATTGCCAGTAGCGAATTGCAGCAGAGGTTAGCCATTCCGGCGACCGAACCCTGTTTACAGATTTCACGCCGAACTTGGTCGCGCCAAGGGGTGGTGAGTTTTGCCAAATTAGTACACCCAGGTAGCCGCTTTAAACTCGGCGGACACCTTACCTTTAATAAATAACAACTCGCGAAAACCCGTTAAGAGCTTATGCCTTTAACCTTAGGTTTAGCGAAAAACACAATAAAAACAATAGCACTTAGCCTAATGGCAAGTGAGTTCAACAGGTTGAAAGAGGACATCTCAATGCACAAGCGACACGACCCAAGCCGCCGCATTATTGCGCCCCATGGTAGCCAATTAAGCTGTAAAAGCTGGTTAACCGAAGCGCCAATGCGCATGTTAATGAACAACTTACATCCCGATGTGGCCGAGCGCCCAGAAGACTTAGTCGTCTACGGTGGTATCGGCCGAGCTGCCCGCGATTGGGATTGTTACGACAAAATCATCGAAGTCCTACAACGCCTCGAAGACGATGAAACTTTATTAGTGCAATCGGGCAAACCTGTGGGCGTATTTCGAACCCACGCCGATGCGCCGCGCGTGCTGATTGCTAACTCAAACCTAGTGCCACATTGGGCAAATTGGGAGCACTTCAACGAGTTAGATAAACAAGGGTTGGCAATGTATGGCCAGATGACCGCAGGTTCGTGGATCTATATTGGTACCCAAGGCATTGTCCAAGGTACCTACGAAACCTTCGTTGCCGTGGCAAAACAACACTTTGGCGGCATCTCCAAAGGCAAATGGATTCTTACTGGCGGCTTAGGTGGTATGGGCGGCGCGCAAACGCTCGCCGGGACTATGGCTGGCTTCTCTGTGCTCGCCTGCGAAGTGGATGAAACCCGTATCGATTTTCGTCTGCGTACCCGTTATGTGGATAAAAAGGCGACTTCATTAGACGAAGCCTTGGCTATGATCAACGACGCCAATGTCTCGGGTAAACCCGTTTCAGTTGGTCTGTTAGCTAACGCTGCCGATGTGTTTGCAGAATTAGTGAAACGTGGCATTACCCCTGACGTTGTCACCGACCAAACCTCTGCCCACGATCCGCTGAACGGCTATTTGCCACAGGGCTGGACCATGGCGCAAGCGGCCGATATGCGTAAAACCGATGAAGCTGCCGTCGTTAAAGCGGCTAAAGCTTCGATGGCGGTGCAGGTGCAAGCCATGCTGGATCTGCAAATGGCGGGCGCTGCGACCTTAGACTATGGTAACAACATTCGCCAAATGGCCTTCGAAACCGGCGTTAAAAACGCGTTCGATTTCCCAGGTTTTGTGCCTGCTTATATTCGCCCACTCTTCTGCGAAGGTATCGGCCCGTTCCGTTGGGTTGCCCTGTCTGGCGATCCTGAGGATATCTACAAGACCGACGCTAAAGTCAAAGAACTGATCCCAGATAATCCTCATCTGCACAACTGGTTAGATATGGCTCGTGAGCGTATCGCCTTCCAAGGTCTGCCAGCGCGTATCTGCTGGGTGGGTTTAAAGGACCGTGCGCGTTTAGCTCAAGCCTTTAATGAGATGGTGAAAAACGGCGAGCTGTCGGCGCCCATAGTGATTGGCCGCGACCACTTAGACTCAGGCTCAGTCGCCAGCCCTAACCGTGAAACCGAATCTATGCTGGACGGTTCAGATGCGGTATCCGATTGGCCATTGCTAAACGCACTGCTAAACACTGCCAGCGGTGCGACTTGGGTGTCTTTGCACCACGGTGGTGGTGTCGGTATGGGCTTTAGCCAACACTCGGGCGTAGTAATCGTCTGTGACGGTACTGAGGCCGCCGCTAAACGTGTTGGCCGCGTGCTGTGGAACGACCCAGCGACAGGCGTGATGCGCCATGCCGATGCGGGTTATGAGATCGCCAAAAACTGTGCAAAAGAGCAGGGCTTAGATCTGCCCATGCTTAAAGACTAACAACTCAACACAAACCGTGAAAAACAACGACAAGAATACGGATATAAAAATGAAATCAGTCAACCATTTAGTATTAACGCCCGGCAGCTTAAGTCTGGCGCAACTGCGTGAAATCAGTCGCCATAAACTGACACTCGAATTGGCGCCAGAGGCCATTACCGACATCAACACCAGCGCGCAAATCGTGCAAAAGGTGTTGGATGAAGGTCGCACCGTTTACGGCATCAACACAGGTTTTGGTCTGCTGGCCAACACTAAGATTGCCCCGGAAGATCTGCAATTGCTGCAACGCTCTATCGTGTTATCCCACGCGGCGGGCACGGGCCAGTATATGCAGGATGCCACAGTGCGCCTGATGATGGTGTTAAAGATCAACTCCTTAAGCCGTGGTTTTTCTGGCATTCGTTTAGAAGTGATTAACTTCCTTATCAGCCTAGTGAACGCCGAGGTTTATCCCTGCGTGCCTGAAAAGGGCTCAGTGGGTGCCTCTGGTGACTTAGCGCCGTTAGCCCATATGTGTCTGCCGCTCTTGGGTGAAGGCGAGATGAGCTACCAAGGGCAGATTATTTCGGCCGCCGAAGGCTTAGAAATCGCTGGCCTCAAGCCTATCGATTTAGCTGCGAAGGAAGGCTTAGCCCTGCTCAACGGTACTCAGGCTTCTACCGCGCTGGCGCTGGAAGGCTTGTTCCACGCTGAAGACTTGTTTGCTGCCAGCTCAGTGATTGGCGCGATGAGCGTCGAGGCGGCCATGGGTAGCCGCAGCCCGTTTGACCCACGCATCCATGCGGCCCGTGGTCAAAAAGGTCAAATCGATTCGGCGATGGTGTTCCGTCATCTGTTGGGTGAAGAGTCTGAAATCAGCTTAAGCCATGCAAACTGTGAAAAGGTACAAGACCCTTACTCACTACGCTGCCAACCACAGGTGCTAGGCGCTTGCTTAACGCAAATTCGCCAAGCGGCGGAAGTGTTAGGCACTGAGGCCAATGGCGTGACCGATAACCCGCTGGTATTCCAAGATACTGGCGATATTATCTCTGGCGGTAACTTCCACGCCGAACCAGTCGCTATGGCTGCGGATAATTTGGCGATTGCGATTGCCGAATTAGGCGCGATTGCAGAGCGTCGTATCGCGCTGCTCATCGACTCTAGCCTGTCTAAATTGCCACCATTCCTAGTGAAAAATGGCGGTGTAAACTCGGGCTTTATGATCGCTCAAGTGACTGCGGCGGCATTAGCCTCTGAAAACAAAACCTACGCCCATCCTGCATCGGTCGACAGTTTACCAACCTCGGCCAACCAAGAAGATCACGTTTCTATGGCGACCTTTGCGGCGCGCCGTTTGCGGGATATGAGTGAAAATACCCGTGGTGTGTTAGCGATTGAATTGTTAGCTGCCGCCCAAGGGTTGGATTTCCGCGTGCCATTAACGCCAAGCGCGGCGGTTGCCAAAGCCAAAGCCGAGCTACGCGAAGTGGTTGCCTACTACGATAAAGACAGATATTTCGCGCCGGATATCGAAGCGGCAACGGATCTGTTGTACACCGCCAGCTTTAATACTTACTTGCCCCAAGGCGTATTGCCGAGTCTGTAATGCACAGTCTTTGGCGCCGATAACCCCTCTGCGGGTGAAAAGTGCTGAAGCAAGCGACCAATAAAGTGAAAGGCATAGCGATTTGCTATGCCTTTTGTCTATCTTATGCGGCGATTTCGCTGTTTTTACACTTTGTACTTTAGGTGTGTTTAACACCGCAGGATGAATGCTTTTTTATCCAATCTTTACATTGTCAGCTTTGAGAGCTGTCTATCCATCCAAAACCGATAAATATGAGGTGTTTTTAACCATCTCTTATTTCGTTTCGGCTTTAAATCTACACCTTATATAACCTTAATATGCCATTGTGAGACAAAATGGGTCTTGACATGTGGACAAAATGTCTTTTGGTGGTTTTTGGGTTTATATCTTAATTTGTTTCACCATTATGGAATTAAATTCTAAAAAATAATATTTAAAATCTATTTAATGGTTGTTTGCTCTGTAGCTGGCAAATTGAGATCTTGATCTCATGTCATTATTTGTTATCTATTTTCACTTTAAGGATAATCTTAAATTAAGTGAGGTCTTTATTGACTCACTCAAACGATTGCAGCGTTACCACTGCAATTACCAAACTCATAACGACAAAAGTGTGAGATAACGCTATGAACAGACGCCAGTTTTTTAAACTGTGTGCGGCCGGAGCGGCAACCTCAGCGATTTCAGCGCTGGGATTGATGTCCGAAAAGGCCTATGCAGCAGTGCGAGAGTTTAAGCTGATCGGAGCCAAAGAAACCCGTAACAACTGTCCGTATTGCTCGGTAGGTTGTGGCCTGCTGATGTACAGCCAAGGCAGCGGGGGTAAAAACTCTGAACATGCTATTTTCCATATCGAGGGTGATGCCGATCATCCAGTAAACCGAGGTGCATTGTGCTCTAAGGGTGCTGGCCTTGTGGATTATGTTAACAGTCCACACCGTTTACAGTACCCAGAATATCGCGCCCCCGGCAGCAACAAGTGGGAACGGATCAGCTGGCATGATGCCTTTAAACGTATTGCTCGTTTAATGAAAGATGACCGTGATGCGAACCTGATTGAAAAGAACGCCGATGGCGTAACGGTTAACCGTTGGTTAACCACAGGGATGATGACTTCATCCGGCATGGCCAATGAAAGTGGCTTAGCGACACAAAAATTTGCTCGCGCTTTAGGCCTTGTAGCTATCGATACTATTGCACGTAACTGACACTCTCCAACGGTAGCAAGTCTTGCTCCGACATTTGGACGTGGTGCCATGACCAACCACTGGATCGATATTAAAAATTCAAACGTAGTGATTATTATGGGCGGTAATGCCGCAGAAGCTCACCCTGTCGGATTCGGCTGGGTTACGGAAGCGATGCAGCATAACAATGCTAAGTTGATTGTGGTTGACCCACGTTTCAACCGCAGTGCGTCATTGGCAGATCACTATGCCCCAATCCGCTCAGGAACTGACATTGCATTCCTTCTGGGTGTGATCCGTTATTTGATTTCGACCAATCAAGTTAACTTCGATTATGTGAAAGCCTATACCAACGCCAGTTATCTGGTGCGGGATGATTTTGACTTCCATGACGGCCTATTCTCAGGCTTTGATGAAGCAAAAGGCGAGTACAACAAAGAATCCTGGTTCTACCAACTCGACGAAGACGGCTATGCCAAAGTGGATGAAACACTTGAGCACCCGCGTTGTGTGTGGAACTTACTCAAACAACACGTAGAACGTTATGATTTTGCAACGGTAAGTAATATCACTGGTACACCAACAGAAGATTACCAAGTGGTATGTGACGCTATTGCGAGCACTCATACTAAAGATCGTGTGGCGACATTTATGTATGCGCTGGGCTGGACCCATCATAGTAAAGGTGCGCAGAACATCCGTTCTATGGCGATGATCCAGTTATTACTGGGCAACATTGGTCAGTTAGGCGGTGGTGTTAACGCATTGCGCGGTCACGCCAACGTTCAAGGTTCAACCGACATGGGGCTACTGGCTCAAAGTTTACCCGGTTACCTTAAACTGCCAAACGATAAAGAACCTACCTTAGCAGCTCACTTGGCGGTGAACACACCTAAGCCATTGCGCCCAGGTCAAACCAACTACTGGCAAAACTATCCGAAGTTTTATGTGTCCTTGCTCAAAGCCTTCTGGGGTGAGAACGCGACGCCTGAAAACGAGTTCGGTTATCAGTGGTTGCCTAAGTGGGACCAGATGTATGACTTCGGTAAGCATCTGGACATGATGTACCGTGGCAAAGTGAACGGTTGTATCGTGCAAGGGGTTAACGCCATTAACTCAATGCCTAACCGTAACAAGAATATCAAGGCGCTGAGTAACCTTAAGTACTTAGTGGTGCTTGATAACTTGTCATCGGAAACCGCCACCTTCTGGCAAAACGAACCCGGTTATAACGAGGTCGATACTGCCAGTATTCAAACCGAAGTATTCCGCCTACCTGCGACAGTGTTTGCGGAGGAAGAAGGTTCGATCGTTAACTCTGGTCGTTGGATGCAATGGCACTATAAAGGCGCTAATCCTCCAGGCGAAGCGATGTCGGACTCAGAGATTGTGTCTGGTCTGCTGCTGGAGTTGAGAAAGTTATATCGCGAAGAGGGCGGCAAACTGCCTGAGCCGATTCAAGCGATTAACTGGAACTATACCGATCCGCACAACCCTAGCGCTATCGAGCTGACGAAAGAGTTGAATGGTTACGATGTCGCTACCAAGCGTCAGATCAGCAGTTTTGCTGAATTGAAGGCCGATGGTAGTACTGCGAGCGCCTGTTGGGTTTATGCGGGTTCTTGGACTGAAGCCGGTAACCAAATGGCTCGCCGCGATAACCATGATCCATCGGGTAAAGGTATTACACCGGGTTGGGCCTTCGCATGGCCGCTTAACCGCCGCGTCCTCTACAACCGTGCCTCCTGTGATGTGAACGGTAAACCTTGGGATGAGCACCGTAAGATCGTTGAGTGGAAAGACGGCAAGTGGGAAGGGATAGACGTGCCCGACTTCAATGCCAAGTTGAATCCACAGGAAAGTGCGCATCCTTTCATTATGCAGGCTGACGGCGTGGGTCGTTTCTTCGCGCTCAAACTGCTTAAGGAAGGACCGTTCCCAGAGCATTACGAGCCTGTCGAATCGCCCATCGGCACCAACCCTCTGCATCCAAATGTGGTGCACAGCCCTGTGCTGCGTTGGTTCGAAGGGGTGAAAGACACTATCGGTACTAAAGAGGAATATCCCTACGCCTGTACCACTTACTCACTCACAGAACACTTTAACTTCTGGACGACACATTGCCGTTTAGCGGCGATTGCCATGCCAGAGACCTTTGTCGAAATGAATGAGCAATTGGCAGCAGAAAAAGGCATCAAGAATGGCGATTGGGTGAAAGTGAGCTCGAAACGTGGCCACATTCTCACCAAAGCCTTAGTGACCAAGCGTTTGCGTCCATTACAGGTTAATGGTCAAACGGTACACACGCTAGGTATTCCACGTCACGGTAGCCATAACGCGCTTACACGTAAGGCCTATAGCTGTAACGTCCTTACCACTGAGATGGGTGATGCCAACACGGGTGTGCCTGAGTACAAAGCGTTCCTCGTGAATGTTGAAAAGGCGGAGGTCTGATAATGGCGACTCAAGATATCATTCAACGTTCCGGCACTTCGCAAGCGACTCCACCTGCACAGGCGAGAGTCGGTGGCGTGAAGCAAATTGCGAAGCTGTTTGACGCGACTAAGTGTAATGGTTGTAAAGCCTGTCAGGTCGCTTGCTCAGAATGGAATGACCTGCGTGAAGAGGTGGGTTCGTTCCAAGGGACTTATCAAAACCCAGCATCTCTGTCGCCAGAGTGCTGGACCCTGATGAAGTTCAACGAGATTGAAGACCAAGGCAAATTACGTTGGCAGTTTACTCACAGTGCCTGTATGCACTGTGCGGATCCCGCCTGCTTGAAGGCCTGTTCTACCTCTGGCGCGATTGTTCAGCATGCCAATGGCACTGTGGATTTCGATTCGGACAAATGTATTGGCTGTGGTTATTGTGCCAGTGCCTGTCCATTCGATATCCCGAAGATCAGTGCCGTCGACAACAAGGCCTACAAGTGCACTATGTGCTCTGACCGCTTGGCTGTTGGGCTGGAGCCTTCATGTGTTAAGTCCTGTACCACGGGTGCGCTGCGTTTTGGCACCCGCGAAGACATGCTGTTCTACTCAGAAAAGCGTGTTAACGAGCTGAAAGAACGCGGTTTTGCCAAGGCGGGACTCTACAACCCTGAGGGCGTGGGTGGCACAGGCATGCTGATGATATTGCACGATGTCACTCAGCCTGAAACCTACGAAATGCCAAAGGATCCGCAAATCCCATTGTCTGTCACCCTGTGGCAGGACTGGGTGAAACCACTAGGTACTGTCGGACTTCTTGCAACGGCGGCTGTGGCCTGCCTGCATAAGATCACCGTCGGTCGCAACATAGTGGAAGAGGACCAACCCGGCTATCAGCCGCCAGAGGACAAGGCGCAAGCGGAAGAGGAGGCCAAGAAATGAGCAAGCATAACAAGCAAGAAATGGTAGTGCGTCACAAACTGTTCGACCGCATCTGTCATTGGTTCATTGTGGCCGTGGGGCTAGTCACGTTTCTGACGGGCTTTTCCTTCTTCTATCCCTCCTTCCAATGGTTAGGGGCGATAGCGGGCACGCCGCAATTGGCGAAGTTTATTCACCCAATTGCCGGCCTGATGATGTGTTTACCTTTGATGTTGATGCTGGTGCGTTATTACCACCACAACAAATGGGAAAAACACGATCTGGCTTGGATGCTCGCCATCAAGGACGTGATGTTCGAGAACGAGGACAAAATCCCGCCTATCGGCCATTACAACCCTGGTCAAAAAGTGCTGTTTCGTGCCTTTGTGTTGACTTCTATCACCTTAACCGTGACGGGATTCATCATGTGGCAACCCTACTTTGCACCTTACTTCTCGGCCACTGTGGTGGGCTGGGCGATCGTGCTGCATGCCATTTGTGCCTTGATCATGCTGATGTTTGTGATGGTGCACTTTTGGATGGCGACCTGGGTGGAAGGTTCTATCACAGGCATGCTTTACGGCAAGGTCTCTAAGGCTTGGTGCCGTAAACATCATCCGCTGATGTTGGATGAACATTCGGACGTGGAGAAACATTAATGAGTCATACAGCCGAGATACCTATGGTCCCCGGCAGCGAATCGCCGCTGGAGCTTAAACCCTTAAAGGCGGTGGACCCTAAAACTGTGTATCACAGACGGGCGCAGCGTTTGTTGCCGTTGGCCAAGGACTCGCCGCTGGCCGACTACTTTGAGCTATGCCGCCGTGTGGTTGCGATTCAGGCCAGATTGGCGGCGGAGGCTGACTTCGGTCAGCTTCTCGCTTGGGGGAAAGATGAAGCGATTCCGCTTTCCCACTTGGGTTCAGAGGCAGATAGCTATTGGCAAGGACTGCTACAACAACTGTTAAGCGATCTGCTGCCGCAGGTGGATGAGGATATGGCGCGAGTGCTGCGTTTGTTGATGCAGCAATCTCCAGAACAACTCACCTCCTGGGGCAGTGCATTGCGTCAGGGACATATGAGCGCAGTGCCTGCACGCTTTAGTTTGTTTATCTGGGCGGCGATGGGGGTCTACTGGTCCCATTGGGCACCTATGGTGATTAAACGGATCGATCAACGCAAAGTCGTGCAGCAGAACCTATGCCCGATTTGCGGGTGTCATCCTGTGGCGAGCGTAATCGTCGACCAGCCGAGAGCGGGTCTGCGTTATCTGCATTGCAGTTTGTGCGAGAGCGAATGGCACTACATTCGCGCCCATTGCACTAGCTGTGGTCAGGATAAAGGGACGACGCTCTGGTCATTTGATGATGCTAAGGCCCAGGTGCGCATCGAGAGCTGCGACGAATGTCATGGTTACACCAAGATGCTGTTCGTCGAAAAGTCACCGCTGATGGATGTGGCGGCCGACGACTTAGCGACATTGATGCTCGACAGTGAGCTAAATGCCAAGGGCTTTGGAGCGACCACGGTCAATCCATTGCTACTGGCCCACGAAACTGAGCAATAACCAAAGTCGGGAAGGGCTCACTGAGCTCTTCCCCTTATATTTATCAAGATGATACAAATGATGACCCAAGTACCCGATACACCCCAAGCCCTGTACCGTGCGCTGCCGTCGATGGACCGTTTGCTGGTTGATGCCGCGTTGGCTCCTTTGCTGCAACGCTATGGTAAAGCGGCGGTAAAAGCGGCGTTGGATACTCAGTTACGCACGGCGCGTGAGCTGATTGCCGAGGAGCGGCGCTTACCCGCTTGGTGTGCTAACCCGGCGTTATTGAACGGATATTTGGTTGATCAATTGTCTAAGGACTATAGCCATAGTCTAAAACCCGTGTGGAATCTCACGGGAACAATCCTGCATACCAATCTTGGTCGCGCCCAGCAGTCTGAGGCTGCCATTCGTGCAGTCACCTCTGTGATGCGTTATCCCACACCGCTGGAATTTGAATTAGCCGCCGGTGAGCGCGGCCATAGGGATAATGCCATTAGTGGGTTAATCCAGCGCCTAACAGGAGCTGAAGCCTGCTGCGTAGTGAATAATAACGCCGCCGCTGTGCTGCTGATGTTGTCGGCGGTCGCGGCGGGCAAAGAAGTGATCGTCTCCCGTGGCGAGCTGGTGGAAATTGGCGGCGCCTTTCGGATTCCAGACATTATGCGCCAAGCGGGCTGCACCTTAGTGGAGGTCGGCAGCACTAATCGTACTCACCTCAAAGACTATGAGCAGGCGATAACCGAAAATACCGCCGCCATTATGAAGGTGCATACCAGCAACTACCATATAAGTGGTTTTACCGCTTCGGTGGATGAGGCCAGATTAGGCCAACTCTGCCGCGAGCGCGGTGTTGCATTGATCTCGGATCTTGGCAGCGGTTCACTCACCGACTTACGCCGTTTTGGTCTTAAACAAGAGCCGACGCCCCAAGCTATGTTGGCAGATGGGGTCGATCTGGTTAGCTTCTCCGGCGATAAACTCCTCGGCGGCCCGCAATCGGGCCTGATTGTTGGTAAGCAGGCGTTAATTAATAAGCTTCAAAGTCATCCGCTCAAGCGTGCATTGCGCTGCGACAAGCTGATTTTAGCGGCGCTTGAGGCGACGCTGATCCACTATCTCAACCCCGAAACCTTAGACAAAGAACTGCCGATTATGGCTAAGTTTGCCCGCAGCCAAGCTGAGTTGCGCCAAATCGGTGAGCGCCTGCAACGTGCCTTAGTGCCGCTGTTTGCCCCGAGCTATGGTATCGAATTAGTGGAGTGCCAAACCCAAGTCGGTAGCGGCTCGCAGCCCGATACCTTTTTACCCTCAATCGCCCTGTGCTTTAACGCGCAAGAGGGCGGCAGTTTAACGTTGCTCGAGCAGCATTTTAAGCAGGCGCAGCGCCCTGTGATTGGCCGTATGACCCAAGATCAACTTCGCCTCGACCTGCGTGGTATCGATGATGAGGCCGAATTATTGGCCGAACTCAGCACCTTAGGTGTGCAGCTATGATTATGGTCACCGCGGGCCATGTCGACCACGGCAAGAGCACGTTGATCCGTGCCTTGACGGGCATGAATACCGACAGGCTCCCCGAAGAAAAACGCCGTGGTATGACTATCGATCTTGGTTACGCCTTTATGCCACTGCGAGATGGTACTCGTTTAGCCTTTATCGATGTGCCTGGCCACGAAAAATTCATCAATAACATGCTGGTGGGCGTGAGCCATGTGCGCCACGCGCTGCTGGTGTTGGCCTGTGACGACGGCGTGATGCCGCAAACCCGCGAGCATCTGCAAATCCTCGCGCTTTTACCGCTCAATAGTTTGACCTTAGTGCTGACCAAGCGGGATTTGGTCGATGACCAAACCGCCGCCAAGTTGGCTTCAGAGGGAATTGCGCTGCTTGCCGAATACGGTATCGAGGCCAGCGGCGTGTTTGAGGTTTGCGCTAATGATGCAGGTGATGCGGGGGTAGAAACCCTTAAACAACATATTTTAGAGATTGCCGAGCAGCAATCGACCCAAGCGGAAGATGCCAGTAGCTTTAGGATGACACTCGATCGCGCCTTTAGCGTTAAAGGTGCGGGTTGTGTGGTCACTGGCACTGTGATTAGCGGCAGTGTTTGTGTCGGCGATAGCCTCTACAGCTCTGGGCAAAAAGCGAAATTACGGGTGCGCGGCATTCACTGCCAAGGGAAGGAAGTTCATAGAGCACTCAGTGGCACTCGGGTCGCCTTGAATCTTACTGGTGTTGATAACCACAGGGCGCCCGCCCGCGGCGACTGGTTAAGCAGCCTGCCACAAGCCGAGTTGTGCGCCAGACCTGTAGTGCAAATTCGCAGTTTCGAACCCATCAGCCATTGGCAAAATGTGCATTGTCACCACGGCGCCGACCATACCTTGGGGCGAGTATCGCTTCTGGATGAAGCCGATGAGCAGGGGCGTTATCTGGCCGAAATTGTGCTGGATAAGCCACTACTGTTATGCCAAGACGACCCGATAGTGCTCAGGCATATTGGTGGTAAGCAAACGCTGGGCGCGGGGCGGGTGCTGGCATTAAAAGTCCCCAATCGTAAGAAGCGTACGCTTGAGCGTGTCAGTAAGCTGCAACAGCTGGCCAAGCTCACCAATCCGGTGAATGTGCTGGCGCTACTCGGCCAGACTGAGGCGCTCAGTATCGATGAAATCCATTGGCGCTGGCAGCTAACCGATGAAGGGCTAGCCGCCATGTTAGCGCAGGCGGGGCTGACTCGAATTGGCGCCTACGGGCTATCGACTCAGTTACTTGAGCAAGAAAAACAGCAATTTATTGAGCTGTTACGTGAGTATCACCAACAGCACCCAGACCAATTAGGGCTGGGGCGCAATCGTCTGCAACGTATGAGCCACAGCGTATTGCCTCAGGATTTAGCCAATAAGGTGCTCGATAGCCTATGCCAAGAAGGGCTGATGGTGTTGCGCGGCGCTTTGCTGCAGTTGGCGGATCACAAAATTGTTCTTGATAGCGAGGCGCAGCAGTGCTGGCAACGCTTGGCCCCTTGGCTGGCGCAGCAAACGTCGCCTGTGTGGGTGACTGAGATGGGGGAATATCTGGAACTCGAGCCCGCCAAACTTAGATTGCTATGTTTTCAACTGGTGCAACAGGGCTTTATTACCGCGGTGGTGAAGGACAGATATTTGCTGAGTGAGCAGTTGTGCCACTACGCCAATCTGGTGCGTGAGCACGTGGACACCCACGGCAAGCTTGAAACCGCAGAGTTTAAGGATCTGATTGGCCTTGGCCGCAAGGTCAGCATTCAATTGCTGGAGTTTTTTGACCGCAGCGGTTTTACCCGCAGGAAGTTTCGCAGTAACAGCCGGGAAATTCGGGATGGGGAACTGTTTTATTCCCATGAGAATTGGCGGAAGAACATAGGAGTCGAACCTACCCAGGACTGCTGGCAGCCCTACCCGGATTTGAAATCCGGACGCCTCACCGGAGACGACGTTCTTCCAATAGAAGACAACTCGATAGTAGAAAATGCGTAAACATGAATCAAGCGTATTTGCATTTCATTAAGTGGTTTGTGACTTAAGTCGTATTTTACAAGCAAACTAATTGTTTTTATTTGAATTTATGAGTTTAGAGGGTCGCTATGGAATATCATTCACACGCTGTGGTTACTGAAATAAAAGTGACCCTTTTAGAACAGGGACAGGCATCGGAGTTAACTGATTATGTCGCCAACGAGGTGCGTGTGGCGCTGGTCTACAACGGCATTTCCCACACTGTGATGTTAGCCAGCCCCGAAAACCTCGAAGAGTTTGCCATTGGCTTTACCTTGTCGGAGCGGATTGTTTCCCATGTGAATGAAATCAAAGGGGTGGATCTGGAATTCACCCCCGAAGGCGTGCTTATTCAAGTAGAAATCACCCAAAGATGCTTTATGGAACTCAAGCAGCAGCGGCGCAATATGGCGGGGCGTACTGGCTGCGGTCTCTGTGGTGTCGCTCAGTTGGAGGAAGCGGTTAAACCCGTTATCCGCGTAGACTCGGACGCGCGGTTTAATATCGATCATCTTCAGATCGCTCTCGGGCAACTGAAGGAAAATCAGCATCACTTTAAGCTCACTGGGGCGACCCATGCTGCCATGGGCTTAGATCAAGACGGACAAATCATCGCCGCCTTTGAGGACATTGGTCGGCACATTGCACTGGATAAATTAATCGGCGGATTCTCAATGCGTAAGGCACAGCGTCCCGTCGCCGTATTGCTCACCAGCCGTGCCAGTTTCGAAATGGTGCAAAAGGCCGCTAGTGCCAATATCCAAATTCTGTTTGCTATGTCCGCCGTGACTTCACTGGCGTTGGAATTAGCAGAGAAAAGCAATATCACGCTTATCGGTTTTTGCCGTAATGGCAGGGCAACGCTTTACACCCACGGTTATCGCCTGTTGGGGCAGCAGTGTGTCAGCTTAGCTAAAGCCATTTAAGCGTGAGGCCACTTGAGATTGAAGTTGTCGAACGACTTCAATCACTCTGGCACACAGGTTATAAGCGTATTGCGCTTATTTTTTATAGTCTCGTTCATTAGGGTAATGACATGACATGGCAACAATTTAAACAACAATATCTGATCCGATTTTGGGCGCCAATGCCTGCGGTAATTGCCGCCGGTATCCTTTCTACTTACTATTTTGGTTTAACGGGCACCTTCTGGGCGGTGACGGGGGAATTTACTCGCTGGGGTGGGCATTTGCTGCAATTGGTGGGTGCCAATCCTGAAACCTGGGGTTATTTCAAGGTGATAGGTTTACAGGGGTCTCCCTTAGACCGCATCGACGGCATGATGATCATCGGTATGTTTGGTGGCTGTATTGCGGCGGCACTGTGGGCCAATAACGTTAAACTGCGTATGCCACAGAGCCGTATCCGCATCGCTCAGGCATTAATTGGCGGTATTATTGCCGGCTTTGGTGCGCGCTTGGCGATGGGCTGTAACTTAGCGGCTTTCTTTACTGGTATTCCGCAGTTTTCCTTACACGCGTGGTTTTTTGCCCTCGCGACGGCGGCGGGCTCTTACTTTGGTGCGCGCTTTACGCTGCTACCCATGTTCCGTATTCCAGTGAAATTGAAGAAAGTCGATAAGGCGTCTTCGGTCAAACAGGATGAAAACCAAGCCAGACGGCGTTTTCGCATCGGTATGTTAGTGTTCGCAGCCATTATCGGCTGGGGATTATTGACTATGTTCAATGCGCCTAAGCTGGGTATCGCCATGCTCTGCGGTGTGGGTTTTGGCTTGTTGATTGAACGGGCGCAAATCTGCTTCACCTCGGCATTTCGCGATATGTGGATCACCGGACGCACCCATATGGCTAAGGCGATTATTCTCGGTATGGCGGTAAGTGCCATCGGGATTTATAGCTATGTGCAATTAGGCGTGCCGCCAAAAATTATGTGGGCTGGCCCGAATGCGGTGATTGGTGGCCTGCTGTTTGGCTTTGGCATTGTGCTGGCAGGTGGTTGTGAGACGGGGTGGATGTATCGCGCCGTCGAAGGCCAAGTGCATTTCTGGTGGGTTGGTTTAGGCAACGTGCTGGGTTCAACCCTGCTGGCCTATTACTGGGATGATTTAGCCCAGCCATTAGCCACAAGTTGGGACAAGGTTAACTTGCTTTCAAGCTTTGGCGATAAGGGTGGCTTATTAGTGACCTATCTACTGTTGGCATTGTCGTTTGCGGCCATGTTGCTGTGGGAAAAACGTTTCTTTGCTCGCAAGGCGAAGCGAGATGAACAATTGATTGCGGAGGCGGCGTAATGAGTCAATATATTCCAGATTATCAACTCGATATGGTGGGCGAGCCTTGCCCTTATCCTGCTGTGGCCACCCTTGAGGCCATGCCGACACTGAAACCGGGAGAGATATTAGAAGTGATTAGTGACTGCCCGCAGTCAATCAATAATATTCCACTCGATGCCAAGAATCATGGCTATAAAGTGCTGGAAATTGAGCAGAACGGACCAACGATTCGTTATCTGATCCAGCGTTAATTGAGCCATTAGAATAAGGCCATCACGGCAAATGAAAAGCGCTGCATTAGCAGCGCTTTTGGTTTTTAGCCTTGGCAATCAACGGGTAAATACTCGTCGGGAATACCATTACTGCTACATACCCAAGTCACATTATCCTGCTCGTCGACTTGTGGCGATAGGTACACCTCATAGTCTTGATAATCCCCTAGGGGTTCGCCGCCCACAAACCCGACTATGCCATCGGTGTAGAGATTAAAGGTGGCCAGTTGTGCATCCGTGAGTCCAAGGACTTCCAATTCTGTCGGCCAAGCTTTGTTGGCTTGGTAGTAGGCCGTTAAAGTATCTGTAATGGGCGTTAATGACTGATGTAATTGATCTATATGTTTAACCGCAGCATCGGTATCGGGAACTGTCAAAGTTAAAGCCGGAGTTTGATCAGTTGGCGCCTCATAACTTACTTCTGCGCCCATTTTTTCTTGGTATTCCTTATAGGCGGGAATCGCGACCGCTGCTGCCACACCGATAATCGCCGCAAGGATGATAATCCCGCCGCCTGCTGTGCCCATACGTGGCATAAACAAACTAAAGAGATAGGCAAATACACTGCGAGAAGGCGCCGTATACACTTTGCCTTGTGCGGTTGCTTGTACTCTTGCCATGCGTTTAGTCAGCCAAGGATAACTGCTATTGATCTCATGGAAAGACATCCAAAAGCCGCTCGACTCTTGGGTTTGGCGAATATATTGATCGACATTCATCCGTTTCCACTGCTCAACCCCGGCGGCAAGTACGGCGACCGCATTGGTGGCTGAACGTAAGCTATTGCAGCAGCGCAAGCCGTGTAAATCACAGGTATATTCACATGCGCGAGCATAGGCGGCGCCGATCAATGGCAGCCAAGTGGCAAACACTAACAGCGGTTCTTTGCCAATATGGTTACGGCGAATATGGCCAAGCTCATGACCGATATAAAAGTTAATTGCGTCTTTATCCGACTCAAGTGCATCCACTATTGATGAGAACAGCACTATGTAGTTGCGGCGCAAAAAGCGGGTTGCGAGGGCGTTTAACATACCATCGGCGGCTAACAGATAGGCGCGCGGTGGTTCTTTAATCTCTAAACGCTCACAGCAGGCGAGGTATTGCTTGTGTAAATCGGGGAACTGCTCAGGGCTAATCTCAACCGCCGTTCCCTTTAAGTAGCTGATAAACGCCGAGTGGGTGAAGAGGTAGATAATAAAAAACATCAGCACATAAATCAGGGCGAGACCTTTAGTGGCTATGATAAGCACGGCCCAAATCAGTCCTGAAATAATCGCTAAAATTGTAAAGAGTGACTTTTCCTTCGAATAGACGGTATCGGTCATTTGAATAGGGTTGTCGTTCCCTGCACTAACCACTTGTTCCATGTTGATCCTTTTCCTAGTGAAATAACAAAGCGGCGTGAAAATAGTCAATTTCACTAGGAAATTCAATCTCTATAACTGGAATAACCGATAATTTACCTTTTCGTGCTAAAAATGGCTTAAGGTGCCAATACGGCGGTGCCATTTTTAATCGCGTTTTGCGCCAGTTCGTAAACCTGCTTTTCGGCTATATTAACTAGCTTTTGGTGTTCATCGCCGAGTTGCTCCATCTCTTTGCCCATCACTTCCATCGATGCGCCTAGGCTTTCAATTTGCGCGTTACTCTCAGCATCTTTTTCACCTGAGGCGAGATTGACTAAGAGGTTGTTGGTTTCGGCACTGATAGCATCACCCTTTACTTGCATTTGCTCGCCTAGACGCTGCATTTTTTCGCCTTGGATCTGCATTGGGCGCACGGCCTCTTTCACTTGATTTACAAGGGCTGGATCGGTAATCACATAGCGGTTTCCGCCAGTCTTAACCCACAGGTAATCCGTTTGGTAAGCATTGCCTTGTTGTTTGAGTGTGTTCCAATCTTGGCTTTCACCCGCGCCTATCGTGAGCTCACCATCTTGGCGTACATAAATCCACGAAAAGTCAGGATAATTACTGCTATTGATTGAAATATTGGTTTCGGTCGATGACTGAGTGCTTGTCTGCTGTGTAGCCCAAATTCCACAGGGGATAAGTGCGAGGATCAATAAGCCGCCAAATACTTTAGTGCGTGTGTTCATAATGCTTCCTTGTATGAATAAGTGTTTGTGATTAACTCACCTGTATAAGCAGAGTCCATGCCAATAAAATATTCTTTATTTATCATTCACATGTAGAAAGTGTCCGCCTGGCGAGCCTAAATGTGTCCGCGCGTTCAGTCTCAATGTGTCCGTTCAGTGGACACTTTTGGGATAACCCATCAGGCTGCACTACACTTAGTCGAGTTTGTTAAATACTGCTTGATTGCGGAACAGGCATTGAGTGGTTATTTGTGGAGTAGTGCTGTTTTTTGCCAGTTTGATAAGCGTATTTTGCTTAAGTCAGCTTAGGTTAAGCTGGTATGGCGTTAGCTATGGCAATGAATAGTGGTTGGTCGTTTATGTGAGGGACTCAAGAGTATGAAGTTAACTAAGATAATCAATATGCAAATCGCAGGAATAGCGGGGTTTTTAGCCATCGCCTTGAGTATGCCTGCTATTGCGGCTGAAAAGCCTTCCTTTGACTGTAGTAAAGTACAGCCGGACAGTATCGAAGATATGGTGTGTAAGGATGCGGGCTTAACTAAGTTAGATAAACAATTGGCCGAGGTCTATGCTAAGGCCACCGCAAAAGCTAAAAATGAACAGCCTCCAACGTTAAAAGCGCTGCAACGGGGTTGGGTAAAAGGTCGCAACGAATGTTGGAAAAGCGATGATAAACATGCGTGTATTGAATCGAGTTACCAAACACGGATTGCAGAGTTACAGGCGCAATATCGCCTCGTTGAGATGACTGGCCCAGTATTTTATGCCTGCGATGGCAACCCCGCCAATGAAGTCGTGGTCAGTTACTTTAATACTGAACCCGCCACCTTAATTGCAGAGTATGGCGATCAAACTTCCTTGATGTTTGTTCAGCCAAGTGGCAGTGGCGCTAAGTATCAGGGGCGCAACGAAAGCCTATGGGAACACCATGGCGAAGCCAAAATTGTCTGGGGATATGAAGCGCCAGAAATGACCTGTACGGTCAAAACAGCTAAATGATTAAAAATTAACACCAAGCCCTAGGTTATAACTGACATCCCGAACATGGCGTATCGAGGTTTTAGTCTCATTGATATCATATTTGAATGAGAGGTAAATTTGTTGAGTCAGTAGATACTTAAGCCCAAATGTTGAGTCCGAAATATAATCAATGGTTGGTGTGTCAGGAAAGGCGATTTGGAGATCGGCATAGGTCTCCAATACGCCATCAAACCAATATTGTTTATAGTTGAGCGTGGATGCCCAAGCGTTGAGTTGATAGGTAAATATTTGGGTATCCAACCAAAAATGGTTGTACGTAACAACAAAGTCCAGTTTATCTCGTCCTATTCCCCAAAACCGATAACCCGGACCAATCGCGGCGTAATAGTTGCTAATTGGGAAGTCGAGTCTATCTTCTTGAAAATAATCTTCTTGCCGCAATAACCAATGTTCACTGATGAGGTAGTCAAGGCTGTAGTGGCCTTCAATCGTATTACGTTTGGTGGCGTTACCTTCGGTTTCATAGCGCACTTCACTTTTCAGGTTATGGCGCCATTGCAAGGTTTCGGCTGTGATATCGCTTTTTGCATGGAGTTTTTGGGTATTTTTGCTGTGGCTGGTGACATCGAGTGCGGCCTCAACACTGCCACTATAGCGCCATTCTGAGTCACTTTTTCGGTCTGAATACACCAGCTCACTAATGGGAATTTGTTTATTGTTAACCTGAACAAACCCATCGAGTTCGGAGGATTTTATGCTCACATCTTGTAGCGTACGGTTGATGCTCCAATGCTGATTTTGGGTGGTTTCAAAGCTTTTAATCGCGCTACGCTCTATGGATATTTTGGGGGAATAACTGGGTTTGATAACTAAGAGTGCTTCGTCAAAGCTTTTAATTTCGCCAGTGATTTTATCGCCATTTCTCAGTAACACAGTATCTGCCAGACTTTGCCCACTTAAGCCTGCCAGTAATATGGCTACAGATAACCTAGAAAAGTGATTTGGCATTAGTGGCTGGCTCTAAAAATAAACAGTGTCGAAGATTTGGGCATTCTAGCCTATATGGCGCAGAGTAAGGCAATAACAATAGGCGAAGATTTCAGGAATTGGATGTTAGCACCCAATTCCCTCTCTTGCTTAAGGATCAACGAGAATTGATTTCGGTGATTTTGAGATTGAGCAATTGTTTCTGCCAACGGTTTTTGTCAACGCCTTCAACCCAAATCACAGGGCTCTTACGTTGCTCGCCCTTACGTAGGTAGGTTTCTGGCATGCGGAAAATCGCTTCCCAGACTTCCAGTTTTTCGGTTTTGAGCAAGGTGCCATCGTCGGCAAAGAAGCTGGCTTCGACCTCAACTAAAGTCACGTGTTCGCCGCTGGTGCTGGCAAGCTCAAAGGTCAAGCCGAGTTTATCCTGCTTCCATTGGCTCTCGCTGAAGGTGACTTTAATGCCGTCTTTGGCAGTAGAGCCTAAGATCTCGGGTCTGGCGATGGCATTGGCGGTCAAGGTTGTGACAGGTTGGGTTGCTTCAACGGCGGATGTGCTGCTGGCTACTGCCGCTGCGGCTGTTGTTACAGTCGAACTTGGGGCCGCAACTGTGGCAACAGCTGGCGCTTTAGCGGCTTTGGTCTCTGTGATGATATATTCCCAGGTAAAGTCGTCTTTTAGTCTGACCTGAGCGCCATTCTCAAGGGTAATTGTGGCCACATCGGCTGCCATCACTGAGGATGAGAGCAATAAGAGTGAACTAAGTGCGCTAAGGCGAAATAAGGTTTGCATTGATTTTCTGGCTCCGGTATCCATCTGAGTCAACATTCTGCCCTAACATAAACAATTTGCAGCATATTCGTCACTGTCTAAGTCGCGTTTTGATGAATAAAGCGGATTTAGCCGTAAGAGAGGGCAGACTGAGTTTAAGGTATGCGCTTAGGGATAAAAAGTATCAGGGCGTTGTCATAGAGTCGGATTGTCTATAAACGTCTGTAGAGGAGAGTAAAATGCAAGGTAAACATCGTACTTATGGACTCGTTATCGGCTTGATTTTCAGTGCTGTAACCTGGGCAGATGAGCCTCCTAAAACGGGCTGTGCTGCAAAATTAGCGGCTATAAGTGCTGAACTCACTGAGGCTAAGGCTGCTGGTCATCAGCACAAAGTGGCAGGGCTAGAAAAGGCCTATAGTGAGGTCGCAAACCATTGTGACGATGACAGCTTAACTGCCGAGCGTTTAGCTAAAATTGAGGTCTTAGAGGCTAAATTAGCCGAGCGCCAGCATGAGCTTACCGAAGCGATTGCCGATGGTAAGCCTATGGATAAAATCAATAAAAAACGCCAAAAGATTGCAGAAGTTGAATCTGAACTTGCTAAGGCGAGAGCAGAGCTCGCACAATAACTTCGGACTCTTTCGGTTTAACCCGCATACCCTATGCTCAAAATGGTCGATTCAGTGCTGGAGTTATAACCTGCACTCAGCATGACATGCTCTGTTAGGCGATATCTTAGGCCTGCTTCGGCACCCCAATGTTTGGATTTATCTTCTTCCCACGAGGGTTTGCCATCGACAATGCGGGGTGAAATATTGTTGGTATAAGCTGTGGTGCTGATATAGAGGCTGCCGCCCGCATAAATGCTAAAGTCATTGGTTAAACTGTAGCTTAAACCTAAGCGCCAGAGGCTTTCTTGTCGATGTGATAGTGCGGGTTCTGGCAGCTCAATATCGGTTTCACGACTGCGGGCATAACCAAGGTAATAACCCCATCGCTGATAACCATCATCGAAATGATAGGGCGCAAGGGTGATTCCGTAGAGATTATCTTCTGCGGGAACGTAATCGAGCATGAGCGCTACATAGGGAATGGTGGTTCTCTCAACTGATTTATCTGGCATCATCAGATGATTTGAAGTGTTATATTCCGTTGCCTGTAGCGGTTGGCATAGGCTCAGTAGCCCAATGCTAAGATAGGCGAATTTAGGTAAATGACGATACATGGGATGGCTTCCTTGGTAGCAGGTGGATTATTGTTCATTTCCTTTTGTGTGTGGTCAATTCAAAATGCTAAAATCTCTTTTAAAATAATTGGTTGTAAAATTTTTGTATCTTATGGCGAGTGTTTTTAAAGGGATATTTAACTGAGGGTAACCCAGTTGTTTCCTTTGTATGACTTTGTTGCGCTAGCGCCTAAATTGGAGTGAATTGTGGATCAGGAAATAAGGCTCGAAATTTCGGCATGGTTAACGGGTTTGGGAATTGACAGTCAACCATCCGACGGAATATCAACCAGCATTATGCTGCTTGCTTGCGTGTTAGTCGCGGCCATTGCCTATTTTATTATGCGCCGTGGGGTGATCCGCGCGGTTAACATGGTGATCCTGCGATCTAGAGTGACGTGGGACGATGTGTTTATGCGCTATAAAGTGCTCGAAAAGCTGGCGATGTTAGTGCCCGCTATCGTGCTCAATCTGCTGGTGCCTATAACCTTAACAGAGCATCCGGTACTTAGCGGCTTAGTTGATCGCCTACTGAGTATCTGGCTGGTGGTATTGATGATCCGCGCTATCTACGCGGGGCTGGATGCGGTTAATGAAATCTCTGACATCAATCTGGTCAGCCGCCGACTACCGGTTAAAAGCTTTGTGCAGTTGTTTAAGTTGTTCCTATTCTTTGTCGGCCTTATCGTGTCCCTTTCTGTGCTCGCCGATCAGTCTCCTGTGTACTTCCTCAGCGGCTTAGGTGTAGCAACTGGTTTTGTAATGTTAGTGTTCCGCGACACGATTTTAGGCTTTGTCGCAGGGATTCAGCTCGCAGCCAACCGCATGGTAAGCAAGGGCGACTGGATCCAAATGGATAAGTACGGCGCCGATGGCGCGGTGGAGGAAGTGTCCTTAACCACAGTCAAAGTACGTAACTGGGATAAGACCATCACCATGATCCCCGCTTATGCACTCGTCTCGGATGCTTTTCGTAACTGGCGTGGCATGTCGGAATCCGGTGGTCGTCGGATCAAACGCGCGGTTAATATCGATATCAACAGTATTAAGTTTTTAACTGAGGAAGATCGAAATCGCCTGAGTAAAATCAATTGTTTGAAAGAGTATTTCCCCGCCAAGATCAGCGAGATCCAAGCGTCGAATGCTAAAGTGTCGGATCTGGATATGATGGTCAATGGTCGCCATTTGACCAACGTGGGGACTTTCCGCGCTTATTTGCAGGAATACCTGCAACGCCACGATAAAGTGCATAAGGATATGACCCTGATGGTGCGCCAATTGGCACCGACCACCGAAGGCTTACCGATTGAGGTTTATATCTTTACCAATGATACCCGCTGGGCTTTTTATGAAGCGATACAAGCGGATATCTTCGACCATATCTTTGCCGTGTTGCCTGAGTTTGGTTTGCAGGCCTTCCAAGCGCCGACGGGTAACGATATCCGCAGTCTGAAATCGGTGAAGGTCGAGGGTTAGTCTCGACTGACGAGAATCGCGGCGAGGGTAAGAAATACGCCGCCGCTGGTTCGGTCAAACCAATGCAATTTGTTGCTGGCCTTAAGGCTAGGTGCCAGCACATTGGCCATCGAGGCGTAGATCATTACAAAGCTAAAGTCGACCAGCGCCCAAGTGAGGGCAAGAATCGCCAATTGCGGTAATTGTGGTGCGGTTAAATCGATAAATTGTGGAAATAACGCCGCAAAAAACAGTAGGTCTTTAGGATTGCTGATCCCTACTAAAAATGCCTGTTTAAAGAGTTGTTTAGGCTGACCATTTCCTTCTTTTTTTGCCACTTCCAATGGCTGAACGTGCTGTTTTGTGAGCAATAATTTGATACCCAAAAACACCAGATAGGCGCCACCACACCACTTGAGTATGGTAAAGCCGTATTCCGAGGCGCTGATCAGTGCCCCTAAACCTGCCGCCGAGGCCACCATTAATACCAGTGCGGCGCACACACTACCAAGCCCTGTGGCTATGCTGCGTTTTTTACCGAAATGAATACCGTGGGACATAGACAACATTGCAATAGGCCCAGGAGAAATACCAATCAAAACAATCGCAAAAAGGTAGAGTAACCAAGTTTCGGTCTGCATGTTTTGCTCCGAGTTAGATGAGAGAATTAGCGTTTGTTATCGGGTGAATAATCAGGGATGACCTTGGGATGACGTCCCTTAATGCTGCGGTAAAAGCATAAAATCTCAGCCATATCTTGCTCTATATCCGTGGGTTGCAGTGGTGCACGGATCACCACGGCTTTACGCGCAAAATCTAAGCCTACAGGGACAATAGCGACCTGCGCTTTGGTCGCGATATGGTAGAAGCCGCATTTCCAACGGGTAACAGGGCTACGCGTTCCTTCGGGGGCGAGTGCCAGTTTGTATTCGGACTGGGTGGCAAACAGTTGCACCGCAGAATCGACTAAGTTATTGTTTTTACGCCTATCAACTGGGCTACCACCAATCGCTCGGAAGAACCAACCCCAAGGTGGAATAAATAATTGATGCTTACCAAGGAAGTGGATGCGCGTAGCCAATGCACCACGTGCGAGTACCCCAATAATAAAGTCCCAGTTACTGGTGTGTGGTGCGACAATGACAATGTATTTGGCTTGATTGGGGAGTTCCCCTTGGATTTGCCAGCCTGCAATCTTGAGTAGCCAGCGGCATAAATGTGTAAACATAGTGTGGTGCCCAGAGTCGAAAAATGAATAATATCATTAGCTTTTTTTAATTATAAATCGACTTAGACAAGATAGTCTGGGCCGAAATACTGATAATACAGTCTAACCTGATTGTGAGGGAGCGGTACTATGTTGCGACAAGGATTGATAAGAAAACCCATTTTGCAGTCTCTCGCGGCGCTTTTGCTGCTATTTGTTGGGCAGGTAAGTGCGGTGCCAACTGATGAGATTACCCAAATGTTAAAAGGTCAGGAAGATGCGTGGAATCGCGGTGATCTTGATGCTTACATGCAGGGTTATTGGCAGAGTGAGCAGCTTAGATTCGTCTCAAACGGTAAGTTTCGTTATGGCTGGGAAGAAACGCTTGCAGCCTATAAGAAAAATTATCCCGATAAAGAGGCACTAGGAGAGCTGAAGTTCACCATCAAAGAAATCAAAATGCTCAGTAACTACGCCGCAATGGTGGTGGGTCGCTGGGATTTAAAGCGGCAAAAGGATAGCCCGACAGGCGTATTTACCTTGCTGGTGGAAAAAATTGATGACCGTTGGGTGATCACTATGGATCACAGCTCTGACTGATATACTAAAAATCGGCTAAGCAGTCGGGCTGTTGCGGTAATTGGGATGGTAGGGTAAAGTGAAAATCCTGTTGTCCCAAACGTCGTCCCTTGCCATCGTATCTCACCTCAGTGAACTGAACTTCCCCTTGGGCATTTTGTAGCAAAATGCTGGTGGAACGAGTGCCATAGTCGGGGTGGCAAATATAAATCGCCGCGAGTCGGCGTTCCCACTCTAGCCCGACGCCAGTGTCGGGTAGCTCGTTATCCTGTGGCCGAGAATCATCCTGCATCAACCGTATAAGTGACTCTAGCTCAAGCGGTCCCGATTGTTGAATAAGGGCCTCGAGCGAGCGCTGACCTTTAGCCATTTTCGGCCAAATATCATCGAGCGCGCCATTGCTAATCGCGTGGAATCCTGTGGTTAATTTTACTGTTTCCCGTTTAAGACTGTTAAAGCAGTAGAGATGAGTCCCTTGGCCAAACACGAGATTGAAGGGTTGATAATTTTCAGCGTGTTCCACAAGCCAGTTAGGGCAGATCAGCGAGCCCGAACTTAATGCCTGAATGACAAGTTCGCCGCGGCTGCGCATCGGCTCTTGGGATTTTTGAGCCACCCTGAGGTTAGTGACTCCGGCAATTTGTCCCTGCTTATTCACCCCAAACCAAGTGCCGCCCGCCTGTAAATCTTTGCCCGCGAGCATATTCTGCTCAGGCGGCCAAAACTGTGCAGGTGCAGTAGGCCTGTGGTGAAACTCATCCCGATTCGCACAAATAATCAGTGGATACTGGGGATGAGTATTAAGGGCGACGAAAAGTATGCACATAACAGGCTAAGTTTATCCAAAGATGGGGTTAACTTAGCCTGTCTGTCGGCAAATGAACAGTGTTAGTGCTGGTGCTTATCGCTATGGGGATGGCTGTGGCCGCTAGTCTGACCGTGTGAATGAGAGTGGCCATGCCCGTGCACATGTGATGTTTCGGCTGTTTTAGCATGCGCGTGCGCATGATCATGGCGGTGTTTATGGCCGTGGGCCACAGGTTTTAACATCATTAAGCGGCGCAAGAATTTACGAGGCCCGAGGCGCAGTAAGCTGGCTGCAAATAAGGCTGATAAGATCAGCAGTGCCGTGAGGTTAATGGCCTCTGGTAGAGTGAACAACGAGAACCACATGGGCAACTTAAGGGCAGCAACGAGGGCTATGGCAATAATTGCCAGCAAAATCCCCCGTTGCGACCAGCCCATAAGTTTTAGCTGAGCGATATTCAACACCGGAGCGGCAATCAAAGGCAATACGATGGCCAGCGGACTCCAGCCGCTATAGGCTAAGGCGATTGACAATACGGCCGCGCCTAAATTGCAGAAGCGCATCGGTAAAAATACCAGCAATAGCACGGTAATCTGTAATATAGGGTTACTTAACGGTACCGAAGGGTGACCAATCAAGTTAACTAATACTAAGCTGAGGAGCACCCAAGGTGCGCTGCGATCAACCAAATGGGCGAAACCAAAACGCAGGGCTTGGCTTGGTAATTTAGTATGGGGATCGGTAATGTCGACCCGCGCATAGGCTAAATAGGCACTCATGATCAAGACGACTAAGAGTTGAAACAGCGCTAACCAAGGGCCAAGCAATAGCGCCGTCAGTACTAGGGCTTCTGGGCCTGCTAAACGTTGGAACCAACGACGGGCGAGGCTATTGTCCTGTGGTGTTAAACCAAGCTGGAATCTTAGTGCTGCTACGGCGTAACTGAGTAATAGCACTGGCGCTATGGTCATTAGCCATGTTGTTAGCTGCTCTGTACTGTGGTCGTGATGGGCATGTTCGTGGCCGCCAGAATCCATCAATAACAGCATCATTAATAAACCAATACCGAGCAAACTGCCGATACCCGCCTGATATTCATACTGGCCTTGTTTATCTGTTTCCTGTTGACCATGTGGCTGATGTAACACAACATGCAGAATCGAGCCTGTCACAAAAGCTTGTAAATAAACAGTTTTATCTATGCTCATGTGTGATAAAAGCTGTTCGCTAGCAAAATAGCCAATACTCGTGAATAGCATAATGGCGCCAAAAATAACCAGCGTCCAACGGGCACCAAGATGAGGTTTTAGTATCCACCAAATAGCAAAACCAACAGGGAGACGATGGAGTATAACGCCCAAGGCTAACAAAATGGAGTTGCCCTCATTTTGGGCTAATACCATAGCGCTCCCATCTGTGATGGTGTGCAGCAATAAGCCACTAATGCCAAGAAAAAGGGCAAAATTATGCGTAATTTCTGAGTAGCGGTGGAATAAGCGTTCACTGGCAGTGGGTCCCCACAGGCCGAGTACTACAAAGACGATGGCCAGCAGGCCGCCATGCTCGAGAAGTTCAGGTAGAATATGGATCAGCACTAATCCGCCTAAGGAGACGAAAATAAAGCCATCAAGTCCCTTCTGCAATCCGCTGCCTGATGCAAAGTAGCGGTAAAACAGTGGCCCGATTAAGAGTGCGAGACAACTAGCAAGAAGATAGAGCATGGATTCCACGAAAATTGGCTGAAAAAACGCTGTAGTATACCAGTTGTAATTTAAATGAGCAGCGACTTACAGGCAATTTACTCAAGCGAGATGTTGTGCTGCGGCTTGTAGTAAAAATGAATCAACGACTCAATGGCTTATGGATGATAGGTAAAAAACCGCTAGAGGATCATGAAACGGCACTCATAATCCATCTTAAGGAATTTTCTAGATAATTTTTCACATCTGTAACGCGAAAAAGTTATACAATATGTGCTCATGTTGGCTTAGACGTTGATAAAGTTAAATGGATATATTTTCTGCTGCGGTAATGTTGTTTCTTATCATGGACCCCCTCGGTAATTTACCGATATTCGCGTCGATTTTACGGCATATTGATCCTAAAAAACGTCGTAGGGTTTTGATTCGTGAACTCATTTTTGCATTAGTGATCATGTTGGCCTTCTTGTATGCCGGCGAAGCCATCTTAAGTTTCTTAAATCTGCGATCTGAATCGGTCAGTATTGCCGGTGGGATTATTTTGTTTCTGATCGCGATTCGGATGATTTTCCCCCAGCCGGGTGGTGTGGTTGGCCTTGCCGCAGGGGAGGAGCCATTTATCGTGCCGATGGCGATACCATTAATGGCGGGACCATCTATTCTTGCCGCGCTCATTTTACTAGCGCATACCGATAGCTCACGTATGGGGGATTGGACTATTGCTCTCGTATCAGCTTGGGGCGCGAGTGCGGTTATCTTAATGTTTTATAAACTCTTTACCCGTATGTTGGGTGAAAAAGGGTTAACGGCTGTTGAACGTTTGATGGGGATGGTGCTGGTAATGATATCGGTACAAATGTTCCTCGATGGAGTATCAAACTATATGAAAACTGCTGGGTAAGCGTATTGCACCAAGTTATCAAAAACCGCATTACATCGTTAATGCGGTTTTTTTATGGCAAAAAATCGCTGTTGAGGATGCTTGCTGAACCAACGCTGACAAAAGTATAAAAACCATCACCTTCCAATCTGTATCAAGTTGTTACACTCTTGGTGTCCTGATATGTTTTCACATCCCATTGAAGTTGGCTTTCCGATGAGGGAAGACAACCAATAAACAAACTTGCCATAGAGCAAATAGGCACTAGCCTTAAAAAATAGCTTGGCTATAACAGCGCAGATTGTGACGGAAGGAAGACGGTAATGCGAAGTACAAAGAGTATCACAGCGTTTGGATTGATGTTGGCCTTGCTAAGTGGCGCCAGTATCGCTGCGCCTAATCACACACCAGCGGATGCGGGGGTCATTAACAAAGAAAGGATCCTCTATTGGCTAATTAAGCGTGGCGAAGTCTCCGAGGATGCGAGCGATAGTGTCAAGCAAGCGGCCGTTGAAGCCTATATTGCCCGCGCGAGCCTTGCACAACCTAAAGAACCTCGGGTGGTGATTGAGGCAGAGCAAGAACGCCTCCATAAAGCCAAAACCACAGCAATGATGCGCGCACCTGCGCAGCGTGCTTTAGCGGATGCAGATGTGACTAAAACGGTTAAGGTATTAACCGTACTGATTGATTTTCCTGATTTAAGATATAACAACAACGGCTTAACCGCGAGTGATACAGACATGTATTATTCAAGTTATCCCGCTTCACACTACAAGAATTTACTCTTCTCAACGGCTGGTTTTAGTGGCCCGCAGGGGCAAACATTAGATTCGGCCTATCAGTATTACCAAGCTGTTTCGGGCAAAACTTTCTTCTTCACTGGCGATGTTAAAGGTTGGTATACCGCTGGCCAAAATGCTGATTACTATGGTGCTAATGATGCTGATACCAGCAACGACGTCAAAGTTGGCGAGCTGGTTAAAGAGGCGGTATCGCAGGCGGTTGCCAGTATGTCAGCTGCGGAGCTTGCTAGCTATGATATTGAAGATCCATATGATTTAAATGGTAATGGTAACTTAAACGAAGCCGATGGCATTATTGACCATGTGATGATTTTCCACTCCAGTATTGGGGAAGAAACCGGTGGGGGCAAATTAGGGGCTAATGCCATTTGGTCGCACCGTTATTACGTGAATCAAAGCACTCAAGGTTATACCTTGCCTGGAACAAACAAAAAAGTCTTTGGTTATACGATTCAACCAATAGATGCGGCGACTGGGGTGTGTACCCATGAGTTCGGCCATGATCTTGGGCTGCCCGATGAGTACGACACGACAGACAACGCTAACAAAGATGGCTCACCCGTGGGTTATTGGTCGTTAATGTCGGGCGGCAGTTGGACTGGAACGATTTCTGGCGCACAACCGAGCGGTTTTAGCCCCTACGCGCGTTCGTATTTACAGACGAAATATAAAGGTAAATGGCTTAACGAGCGTGAGATTAGCTTAGATACCATTCCTAGATCGGGCATGGAAATCACGCTCAATCAGGCGATAAACCAAGATGCGGTGAATCAAATATCGATTCCGCTACCTGCGACACAAATTGCCTTTAAAGCGCCTTATCAAGGGACTTACCAGTACTATTCTGGCCAAGGAAACATGCTGAGCAACAGCATGAGCTTTGCTGCAACCTTGCCAGTGACGAGTGATAAACTCACGCTTTCCATGCAAGCGAGCTGGGATATTGAGAATAGCTTTGACTATATGCAGGTCAACGTGGATGGCACAGCGATTGCGGGTAATTACACTCAATCCAGCAACACCATTAATAGTGCTCGACATATCATTACAGGTAAATCATCGAGCATCCCGACCGCAGTGGGCAGCGATGCTTGGGTCGCGTTGGAATATGATTTGTCGGCCTATGCAGGCAAAGCTGTCACTATTGAATTTAACTATGTGACCGATGAGGCAGTTAGTGGCTCAGGTATTACTATCGACAATATCAGCATCAAGCAAGGTACGAGTGAGTTGTATGCCGATAATGCCGAAGCTGCTAACAAAGCCACTTTCTCTGGTTATAGCCGCATTACTAACACTCGCCCAGGACCAGCATCACGTTACTTGATTCAATTACGCAGCCACAATGGTGTCGATGCGGGGTTAAAGAGTAAAGGATTTGATCCTGGCGTACTGCTATGGCTCGAGAATGCCAGCTATAGCGATAACAACGTGTCAGACCATCCCGGCCGAAGCTTAATTGGCGTGATTGATGCTGATCAAAATATGATTGGCACTAACTCTACCGATGTACAAATCCGAGATGCGGCTTTTAGCACGGTAAAACAAACCGCTTATTTTGGTGACAATAGCCTCGATGCGGTCAGTCTTTTTGATGATAGTTTGGATTACAGCGCACCACTACAACCTCAGTCTGGCATGCAACTGCAACAACTTGGGTTGACGATGCAAGTGGTCTCTCAGGCCAGCGACAACCGCACCGCGGTAATTCGTTTAGCCAATGCGAATGCCGATCCAGCGTTAGCTCCGTTAACTGCGGCAATAAATCTGAGCCAAAATGCCTTAACCGCCACGGTAGCCGCAGTGGTTGATGGTGGCGAGGGTGCTTACACCTATGCTTGGGATTTTGGCGTTGCCGGAGCGACGAGTAATTCATCGTCGGCGAGTTATACCTACGCGAGCGCTGGAACTTATACGCTGACCTTAACGGTAACCGATGCAAAAGGCGCAATTGCCACCGCGACGAAAACGGTGGTGATGAGCTTGCCCTTAACTGCTGGCTTTAGCGTCATTGCCAACCAGC
Organism: Shewanella sp. MM_2022_3; assembly: GCF_022557375.1. Lineage (NCBI taxonomy): Bacteria > Pseudomonadati > Pseudomonadota > Gammaproteobacteria > Alteromonadales > Shewanellaceae > Shewanella > Shewanella sp. MM_2022_3. The sequence goes on along the minus strand of NZ_JAKZGV010000007.1, from coordinate 71,297 downwards.
TTACGGTGAAGTTTAGCAATACCTCGGCAGGGGGCGTTGGTAGCCTAAGTTATACATGGAACTTTGGCGATGGCACCTCAAGCACTTCGGCATCGCCTTCCCACACTTATGCTCAGACGGGTACTTACACAGTGACACTGACGGTGAAAGATACACAAAATGCCACTGCCAGCAGCAGTTCAAGTGTTACCGTATCTGAGCCAACGACGCCAGGCGAAACCCCAAGTAGTGGCGGTGGTGGCAGTCTAGGTTGGCTAAGCCTGATGTTGCTCGGTGGTTTTGCATGGTGCCGCCAGCGCCAATAAGAAGGGATTGTTCTAACGAAAAATGCCTCTGATATAGAGGCATTTTTGTTTTAGCTTAAGAGTGCTAGGGTTGTAGCCTCGCCATCGCTTGTACAGCGGCCGGAAGGAACATTTCACTGACAAACATTTCCTCTTCGTCATGGTGAAAATATCGGCGTCGACCCCAAAGTTCATGCTCGACGTTTTGCGCTAAACTTTGGGCGAGCAGGGCAAGGCGGCTATCGGTGTCAAATTGGGCGATTTCAATGCGACCAGGAATGAAGCTATCTTGGCTAAATAATAATTCGCCGAGTGGGCGTGTACCTAGGCCTAAAAAATCGGCTTGGCGTGTCGATAACAAAGACTGAGGGATCAAGGTTCTGGCAAATACCCAAGGTACAGAATCGAGGCAGAGTAACACTTCGCGCACCCAAACGGTGTTTTGCTTAGGATATTCCCCTTCGAGCGGGGTACATTGGCCTTCACCGAGGATTTTTACTTCAAACTTATCGCAGCAGGTTTTGAGTTTTTGCGTCAGGCTTCCTGGCGCCAGTAACCATTCCTTAAGGGGAGAAGCGGGAAGATTTTTGGCATTTTCGGCACAAAACCATTGAATAGATTCGCCATAGGGAAAGCTTAAGCTGGTCACATTCATTAAATACTCGTTACAATATAAGCAAACGTCGGCAGTCTACCAGATAGATTGGGAAGTTTCTTCCATTGACCATTATTGTTTTTAGGGAGCTGTAAACCGCGATGAAAAAATTATTATCAGCCTGCCTGATTTTGCTTAGTGCTGTGTTTAGCGCATATGCAGCCGACGAGAAAGCTCCACCCCCTACTGGGGATTTCGCCTATTACGGGTTTGAGCCCGAAATTGTGACTAACTATATTTCAAACCGCAAAAAGCTCGGGTTTGTAAAGATCAGTGTTGAGCTGATGGTAAAGAGTCCCGATGATTTAGTGATCGTTGAGCGCCATGATCCACTGTTGCGTGCCGCCATTATTGAGGTGCTGGGTAACCAAGCCGAAGAAAAAATTAAGTCTCTTACTGGCCGTGAAGAAATCCGCCGTGAATGCTTTGATATGGTCAATAATCTGCTGACCAAGGAAGCGGGTAAACCAATAGTAGTCAATCTACTGTTTACCTCTTATCTTTACGATTAATCCAGCCAATAGGCTAAGGGCCGATCTTTGGATTGGCCCGCTCTTGTTGAACCATCATTATGTCTAAGCCCGTCGTTAAAATTGCCGCTAAGCCTGCGATGTCACCCACAGGAAAACGCAGCAAACCAAGCACGCCTAAGCCACTTGTGGCAAAATCAGCAAAACCAAATATTGCCCCCGCTAAAGCGACGAGCAAGCCAAAACAGGGCGTTGAGAGAAAGACCTTACACCCGCGTAATTTACATGCTCACGGCTATGACTTTTCGGCGTTGATGACGAGTTACCCTAAGCTAAAAACCTTTGTTCGGCCAACGCCATACGGCGCCTTATCGATAGATTTTGCCGACCCCATAGCAGTGAAAACCCTCAATGCGGCCCTATTGAAACATCATTATGGGCTGGCGTTTTGGGATATTCCTAAGGGGGCGCTGTGTCCACCAATCCCCGGACGAGTTGACTATCTACACTACTTGGCTGATCTGTTGTTCGAAGGCGCCCCCGTCCAGCGTGCTGGACAAGTCAGCGCTTTAGATATCGGCACTGGGGCGAATGGCGTTTATGCCATTCTAGGGCATCAAGTGTATGGCTGGCAGTTTGTCGCCTCGGATATCAATCCTCAGTCGCTCACGAATGTGCAGCGGATTATCGACAATAACCCGAGTTTGCAGGGGCACTTATCCTTAAGGCAACAGCAGGATGAAAAGGCGGTCTTTAAGGGGATCATTCAGGCATCTGACCGCTTCGAGTTAACTCTGTGCAATCCTCCCTTTCATGGCTCGTTAAAAGAAGCTAGCGAAGGCTCGCTGCGCAAGGTGCGTAATCTGCAACTTAATCGCGGTGAACAGCCTAAAGCGACCAGCGCGACCTTAAACTTTGGTGGTCAAGCGGCGGAGTTATGGTGCCAAGGCGGAGAGAGGCAATTTTTAGCCACAATGATCCGCGAGAGCCAAGCGTTTGCCGAGCAGTGTCTGTGGTTTACCAGTTTAGTGTCAAAGCAGGAAAATCTTAAACCTTGCTATCAAGCATTGGCAAAGTTGGGTGTTGATACCGTTAAAACCATTGAGATGCAGCAGGGTAATAAGGTGACTCGGGTGCTCGCATGGAGTTTCCATTCGCAGGCTAAACGTTTGCAGTGGCGAAATCAGATCGTCAGCGGGACATAAAACAACAGGCGCCGAGTGCGCCTGCTTTTTTACTCAGCCTCAATTACTGGGCTTTTCCTGTGGATGGTCGCGGCGAAATAGCGCCCACTCTTCAATCTGTTCACCGTTTGGCAAGGTACACATACCGTGTTCCCCCTCTGCGGTTCTTTGGATTTCCGATATGCCACCGAGGGAGGCGCAATACTTTGATGCCGGGTTGGCGATTTGTGCTTTCGCTTCCGTTTTTGTTTCAGCCTGAGCGTTTGTTGCTGGCTCGGTTTTCTCGCCGCAGCCGATTAAGCTGGTGCCGATGATGAGACCGATTAACAGTGGTGAGGTTAGTTTCATGCTGTTTTCCTTGTCATTGAGTGACTTATTTTCGTCCTAAAATCCGCAAAATACGTAGAAATAGATTGATGATATCCATATACAAAGCGGCGGCGCTATCGACGGCGTTATCGACGGTTTTCGGGATTTGGTTCGCGCGGCCCCAATCGTAGCCAATATAGCCACAAAAGATCAGCACAACTATCCAATCTAAAATGCCGTGATGGGTATTAAAGATAAATATTTCAATTAGTTCGACCACTATCACCAATAGTAATGCGATGGTGAGTACCCCAGATATTTTTTGGAAAAAAGCTGGAAACAGGGTGCCCAAACACATCATGGCAATCGTGACTAGGCCAGTTATTCTAATCGCTTCGGTAACTAATGCGGGATCGTACTGACTGACAACCATATTAATAATCAGGCCAAAGGGCACGACAACAAAGTTATAGCCAATAAAGCTGACGAGGGGATTAGTTGAAGATTGGAACAGATAAATCCCCAAGAAGCAGGAGGCAAAGTAACCGATAAAGAACACCCACGGATTCACGCTGGCAATCGCCTCGGGGTCGATATAGCTGACCATCATATAGTTCACGGCAAAACCCCAGACGAGGGTTAAGCCAATCACTAAGTTATAGACACCCGCGCCTATAATGGGGTCATCGGTTGTGCGGCGGTCAAATACGCTATTTTCAGTATCCATTTGATTTGTCATTCCTTAATTGTAAAAAGCGTGCTGAATATTAAAGGTTAATGTGCTACTCACCACATATCTTGCAGTGAGGGTGCTTGGGTAATTTCATCTCGCGAAATTCCATGGTCATAGCATCGATCATCAGCATTCGTCCTGCCAGTGTTTTGCCCATACCCGTGATGACTTTGATTGCTTCAACCGCCTGCAAGCAGCCGACCATACCGACGACAGGCGCAAGAATACCGGATTCGACACAGCTGAGTTGCTGCTCGCCAAAAAGTGAACTAAAGCAATGATAACAAGGCGTTTGCGCTTGATAGTCAAATACGGTGACCATGCCTTCCATGCGGATGGCGGCGGCAGAAACCAGAGGGATCTTGTGCTTAAAACAGCTCTTATTTAATTGCTCACGCACGCTGACATTATCAGTGCAATCGACCACGATACTGTGGTTGGCGACTAAGGCATCGATCTCATGGTCATCCAATACCGCATTGATAGTATTGATTTTAACGTGAGGATTGAGCTGATTAAGGCGCTGCTTGGCCGACTCGACTTTAGGTTGGCCAATAGTGGCATCCTGATGCAGCACTTGGCGCTGTAGGTTAGAGAGCTCAACCGTATCGAAATCGACTAAGGTCATCTCGCCAATACCCGCAACGGTCAAATATTGCCCCGCCGCGCAGCCTAAACCGCCAGCGCCAATCATCAACACTTTGGCGAGTTTTAAGCGTTCTTGGCCATCGATATCCATCGCCTTGATCGAGATTTGGCGACTGTAGCGGGTGAGTTCGCTATCGCTAAGGATGTCTACTTGTTGATTCATAAAAAGACCTTAGCAAAGCACGCTGTTAAAGGGTTCAACCGTGACTTTTGTGCCCGCTGGCGAGTCACCTTGGAACTGTTCTAACAACACAAAGCAGTTAGCCAGACTCATAGAGGTCAACATACCCGACCCTTGACTGCCTGTAATGGCGACTTCCAGCTCGCCCTGTGCATTGCGGGATAAAATACCGCGCTGATACTCAACGCGGCCGGGCTGTTTACGCACTGGTGTCGTCAGGGTAGCTGATAACATCAGTGGCGCTTTTGGGGTTAAGCCCTGCATCTTGTTTAGAATTGGCCACACCAGCTTATAGAATGTCACCATAGAGGACACAGGATTACCCGGTAAACCACAGAATACTGCTTTGCCTATGCGTCCCATGGCGAAGGGTTTACCTGGTTTGATGGCGAGTTTCCAGAAGGTGATTTTGCCTTCTTCATCAAGGATCTGCTTCGTAAAATCTGCCTCACCGACGGATACGCCGCCCGAGGTTAATACCATATCCGCTTGGCTCGCAGCATGGCAAAATGCATGGCGAATCGCCTCTGGATCGTCAGCGACAACCCCTAAATCCAACCATTCCACATTGGCGCGGTTGAGTAACCCTTGGATTGAATAGCGGTTGGAGTCGTAAATTTGCCCTGGCGCTAAGTCGCTGCCCACGGGGCGCAGCTCATCTCCTGTGGAGAAAAATGCGACCTTGAGTTGGCGGTAAACCCGCACCTGACTCACGCCAATGGTGGCTAATACACCGAGCTCGGCGGCTTTAATTTCGATGCCCGCTTTCAGCACTTTGGTGCCTTGCAATAGCTCTTCACCGCGGCAACGCACATTGGCGCCCTTAGCCTTAGGGTGATTGATTTGGATTTGATTGCCCTGTGCTTGGGTCTCTTCCTGCATTTGCACTGTGTCATAACCCGCAGGCACTGGCGCGCCCGTCATAATGCGCACGCAGGAGTTGGGGGTAATTTCACCCTCAAAGCCATGGCCTGCGAAGGAGCTACCAATCAGTGTTAATGTGGTCTGCTCGGTTTGACTGTTTAAATCGGCAAAGCGAAAAGCGTAGCCATCCATTGATGAGTTATCAAAGGGGGGTAAATCGATACACGAGGCCAAATCCTCTGCTAACACGCGGCCAAGCGCGTGGGGAAGTGTAACGACTTCGGTGTCTGACACTGGGCTAACCTGCTCAAGCAGAAGGGGAATGGCTTGATCTGGATGCATTAAGCTAGGTTGCGAACAAGGATCGGCTTTCACGGACATCGGGTCTTCCTTATGGGCAAAGGGTTGGAGCAAATATGGGGGCTATTATGCCACGCTGCGCTTGCTTGGCTATGATCTGCATAGGAGTTTATGTGATTTGTTAGGTAGTTTTCCTTAAGTGTTGCCTAAGGTTTACTCTTTTTATACTTGAGTTTGCAGTAACGTTCGTGCGGTACTAAACGCGATTCTATGAACAAATGAAAATCATTTTTATCAATGAATCATTAACTTAGCTAAGTCAACAAAGGTAAATTTTGTTGCTTTTGCTGCCGCCCTTCATGACAATGTGAGCCGATGATTTAAGTGCGAATGCCCAAGAGGATTAACTATGCTGTCTGCAACCATGATCGAAAAGTTGAATGAACAAATTAATATGGAGTTTTTCTCCTCTAATTTATACCTGCAAATGAGTGCATGGTGTGAAGATCAAGGCTTTGAAGGCGCAGCAAAATTTATGCGCGAACATGCAGATGAAGAAATGGGCCATATGCGCCGTTTGTTCACCTATGTGAGTGAAACCGGTGGTTTACCTCTATTGGGCGCCATTGCAGCACCTCAGTCACAGTTCGATTCTCTGCTGGCGTTATTCGAGCTGACCTATGAGCATGAACAGTTAATTACTCGTCAGATTAACGCGTTAGCCCACACTGCATTTTCGAATCAAGATTATTCAACCTTCAATTTTCTGCAATGGTATGTGGCTGAACAGCATGAAGAAGAAAAGCTGTTTAAGTCGATTGTCGATAAGATCCGTTTAGTGGGTGAAGATGGCAAAGCGCTGTTCTTTATTGATAAAGATCTTGCCAAATTAGCCTCAAAGGGCGGCGAAAGTATTATGAATGCTCAAAGCCAACCGCAGGCTTAAGCGCAACACCTTTGCCCATAAAAAAGCAGCCTAGGCTGTTTTTTTATGGGCAAAAATCAGGATTTTCGTCAATCTATCAAGCATTAACACACTTTTCGCGCGGTTCTTGCTGCTGTAATAATGCCGGTAGTGTTTGGCTTAGCAGCGGCGTAATGGCTGCAAATGGCAGGGGCTTAGAGATCAAATAGCCTTGGGCGTAGTGGCAACCTAAATCACGCAGTAGATTCCATTGGGCTTCGGTTTCAATCCCTTCGGCCACGAGTTCCATTTCAAGGCTTTGCCCCATCATCACGATGGCTTTCACTAAATTGGTATTTGAGCTATTGCTCAGGGCATTTTCCACAAAGCTGCGATCGATTTTTATCACAGAGATAGGGAATTTCTTCAAATAACTCAAGGATGAATAGCCAGTACCAAAATCGTCGATATAAATCTGCGAGCCTAAATGACGGATGGATTCTAGGGTGGTTAAGCAGTGGCTAGCATCGCCCATCAGCATGCTTTCAGTGATCTCAATATGCACGTTTCTTGGGTTGATATGGTGGCGGTTAAAGCATTCTTGCAGCACTTGATCAAATCCTAAACCTCGAGCATTTACACATTGGCGGCTTGAAACATTGATAGCCACGTTAAGGTGTAAGCCAAGTTGTTGCCATTGTCTGAGGTCGTGCATCGCTTGGTTGAGCACCCATTCCCCCATAGGTTCGATAAGTCCTGTCTCTTCAGCGATGCCAATAAACTGGTCAGGAGGGATTAAGCCTAAATCCGGGTCTTGCCAGCGGATCAGCGCTTCAACACTGCAGACTTTACCCGTTTTCATCTCCACAATCGGTTGATAGTGCAGCGTAAACTCATTCTGTGCCACGGCACGGCGTAGCCGCTGTTCAAGCTCCATACGGGCAAACATGGCTTGGTTCATTCCCGAGGTGAAGTATTTGAAGTTATTGCGGCCGGCGTCTTTTGCCTGATACATGGCCATTTCGGTGTTGCGGGTCAGCGAGCTGACATCTAGCCCATCTTCTGGGTAAACCCCAATCCCAAAGCTGGCGGAAATTTGAATTTCCCGTTCATTCAAGCTAAAAGGCGTCGACAGGGTTTCGATGATATGGCTTGCCATATGCTCGATCGCAAATTCATTGGTGACACGGGGAAGGATAAGCACAAATTCGTCCCCGCCGATGCGGGCGACAAAGTCGGTTTTACCAGCAATATTTTCCAGTCGCTTGGCCACATCTTGTAATAATAAGTCGCCTGTGGCGTGGCCTTGTACGTCATTAATATATTTAAATTGGTCTAAATCAATCAGCAGAATCGCCAGTTTACGGGAGTCATGTTGGGCGAGCTGGATTTCATGCTGCAGCCGCTCATTAAAGAGTTTGCGATTCGGTAATCCGGTGAGCGTATCGAAATGTGCCTGATACCACAGATCCTGTTCATATTGCTTACGTTTACTGATATCCATAAACAAACCAATATGTTGGATTATTTCACCCCGTTCATTACGCACTACAGTAATGGCTAAATACTCGGGATACACTTGGCCATCTTTGCGCTTATTCCAGATTTCGCCTTCCCATTTGCCGTTTTTTTCTAATGCTTCCCACATCGCGGTATAGAAATGGCTTGGATGGCGTTTCGAGCTTAAAAGTGAAGGGCTTCGGCCTTTCACCTCTTCTAAGCTATAGCCTGTGATCTGGCTAAAGGCGGGGTTAACTAATTCGATATGGTTATCGGCATCCGTCACCATAATGCCTTCGGCCGAATAGTTAAAGACCGCCGCGGCCCGATTAAGCGCTTGATTCGCTTTCTGGCGCTCGCTCAGCATACGGTTCATCGCCCGAGACATCCGCGCAAGTTCATCTGAGCCTGACACATCAATATGAATATTCAACTCAGGGTCGGCGGCCATTCGCTGCATATCATTAGCAATTTGGGTGATTTTATCCATAAAGCTACGAATGATTTTCCGCCCTAGCCACAGGGTGATGGTGGCGGTAAATAAGGCGGAGAGCAGATAAATACCTAATAGGGTTAGCGCATGCTGTTGTTGTTCATTACTCTGGCGAGCCATGGTACGCGTGATTTCATTACTGAGCGCGTTCAGCTTATTGATTCTATCTGTGGTTAATGTCCACCAGTGTTTGCTGCTCACTGGATGGGGAGGCATTAATAATTTATCAATGGCGCTAGTGAGATCGGTATTGTTGATGTGAGCAAGGGCGGTGATTTCAGCGAGCGATAGTTTTTGATCTTTTAATTGTAAGATCTTGGACATGCAGAATTGATACTGGTTGATACTCTCTTCGATAATCTGTACTGCAGGCGCAAGTGAAGGCAGGTTGATTGTTTCGCGGTTAAGTTCTGCGAGTTTTTGCTGAATCGTGGCTAAGGATTGATTGAACTTCTCAAGCGATATCAGGCTACCCGTTAATAAGTAATCTTGAAAACTATCGATTAACCCATCGTAACCCAGATTGGCGTTGATGCTTTGTACTAACGTGCTGATATGGATCTGTTGCTCTATTTGTTGACTGATTTTAAGTATTCGCAAGCTTTCCGGTGAGGCTTGTATCTGGCGGATGAGGGAATGTCTGTCAGATATTGAGGCATTGCTGGCATGGGAGATGGCTTGGCCATATTCATACATAATGGTATTGATGGCTTTGTAGTCATTAATGCTGAGGCTTTCTGACAACAACATACGATTGATGGCGCTGCGTTCTTTCACTGCCAACTCTTGCACCATCAGTAGATTCAGTAAATCTGCGTAGGCTCTTGATTGATTAATATCATTGGTGAGTAATTGCAGTTGTTGGATTAACTGCATTAATTCAGAATTAAATTGTTGATATAAATCGATAAATGCAGATGGGTGTTGATCGAGCGCTTCTTGGCGGCTCGATGCCAATTTATGACTTAGCAGCGTTAAACTCGTCAGTTTTTCCTGTAACTGGGTCGATGCCAGTTGGCCACTTAACGCAGTATTCAACGCAAGCAAAGCCGGACTTTTAAGCAGTGCTTCTAGTGCATCAGAGGTCAGTTGTTGCTGTTGCAATAGACGAGTTTCATCTTGAGGCGTAGTGGCTGGGAGTAATTGGGTACTTAATCCATATTCGTTATGAAGTTGATAGAGTAATTCATTGATTTTTGAAGTAGTTTGTATTGCCAAATGGTTTTGAGTGGCAAAGCGATACTCTTTCACAAGTACATACATTCGCGACAGCACAAAAATACTCATCATCAGCAAAGGTAGCAGCGAAAACAGAATCAGTTTCTGTTTCAAGCTGAGATGCTGTAGCGTGGATGGCATACAAACTTACTCCTCAATTGGCCTGATTTGAGACATAAAAAATCAAGGAATTTCCTTGATGGGGTGAAAGCGGAAGGTCAGGCACTGGGTGCGAATATTTAACATACAAGTCTGTCGCTCGCGACCCTTGGTTTATGGATATCTAATCTAGCTCACGAAATTCAGCTATTTATTATATACACCTAAGATTATATTTTTATTGATGAAATTTTCTCCTAGCAGATAAATTGTTTTGCTGTCTGTGATATCTAGCGTGATTTGATACTTAACCAAAGTGTTTTATCGAAGTTAAATAAAAAAGGACGCGTGCCTTCGCACGCGTCCTTTAAATTGCATCCTGTTTATGGGGCCAAATTTAGCCTACATTGGCTAATAACGACTTACGGTAAACCACGATATCTTCAATCGTCAGTACAGGCATTTTATGCGCTGCACCAAAGGCGATAATCTCAGGCAGACGCGCCATAGTACCGTCGGGGTTAGTGACTTCACATAATACGCCAGCGGGCTTGAGTCCGGCCAGTTGCATTAAATCAATCGTGCCTTCGGTGTGGCCACGACGAGTTAACACGCCGCCGGGTTGAGCGCGCAGCGGATACACATGGCCTGGGCGAGCTAAATCACTCGGCTTAGCATTGTCGGCGATGGCGGTTTTAATGGTGGTGACACGGTCAGCGGCCGAAACCCCTGTAGTGACGCCCACTTTGGCCTCGATACTTACGGTAAACGCGGTGCCATATTGGCTTGAGTTGTTTTCGACCATAGGTGGTAGCTCAAGGGCTTTGACCTTTTCGTCCGGTAAACACAAACACACGATACCGCTGCATTCGCGAATAAGCATGGCCATTTGCGCATTGGTCAGTGACTCGGCGGCAAAAATTAAGTCGCCTTCGTTTTCTCTATCTTCGTCATCGACCACCAACACACCTTGGCCTTGGCGCAGGGCAGCAAGACCCACTTCAACGCGTTCGATAGCAGTACCAAAAGGAGCAAGTAAAGACTGATTCATGGTTAATATCCTTCAAAAATACGACATGGGAATATCCAGAATCAGGGCGTGCAGAAATACAGCCATTACCCTAAAGGGGATTGTGCTGTAGCAATCGACCCGTTTTAAGCGCAGGCTTAAAAACGTGATTGCAAAATATGAGGCTAACAGCAGGGATACTTAGCTCAAGTTAATGCCAATTATCCAAGTGTTGTCTTACATTCTCTTCCATCCGGACTCAGTACCGTTGCAATGTTTGCAAACAGCCCATTACCGTCGGCTCTGGAATAGTAGCGCTCGATAGGCTTAACCATAACGAGACAAGCTAGGGCACCAGATCTGCTGACCCCGAATTGCGTTCGGGCGCTCGCGGGCTTTAGTGTGGGGAAATTTTATTCACCTCACTATTTACCGCCGGTGGGGAGTTTCACCCCGCCCTGAGAATTGTTGTTAGGCTTTAGCCTAAAAACGCGGTTATGTTGCGCCTAATTATTGGTGATGGCAACAACATCGCGCCTGAAATTGGGCAATGTTTGCGCAAGCGCACAATGCCTTGTGATCCTTAAGCAAGCGCAATCTTTAGGAAACTCGCAACTTGAGCTAGCTTGGGTATATCATATCCGGCACATCAACTTATTGGCTTGCCGTCGTGCCCCTCGATGGTGTTTGAACGTCACAAGGACGTATACATGCGCTCTCTGCTGCTTACTTTAGGTCTTGCTATGTTATTACCCGGTTGCTCCACTCCAAAAGGGCAAGTCTCTGCGCCCGTTGCGGAAAAAATCCCCCATGTGATGACCTTGCACGGGGTCACACGCACCGACGATTACTACTGGATGCGCGACGATAAACGCCAAGATCCCAAAGTATTGGCGCATCTAAACGCTGAAAACCGTTATACCCAAGCTTACTTTAAACCGCTTAAGTCATTGCAAGACGGGTTGTTTAACGAGCTGACTGGGCGTTTAGTGGCCGATGAGTCGAGTGTGCCGTACCAATGGCACCAGCATAGCTATTACCGCCGCTACCAAGAGGGCAGCGAATATCCGCTGATCGCCCGCAAAGGCAGTGATGGGGTTGAGCAAATGATGCTGGACGTGAATGAACGCGCCAAGGGCCATGAGTTTTATGGTTTAGGTGGCGTTAGCGTCAGCCCAGATGAAACCATGCTGGCCTTTGGTGAAGATGTGTTAAGCCGCCGCGTGTATCACATCTACTTTAAAGATATTGAATCCGGCGCCATGATCACCGATGTGCTTGAAAACACAGAGGGTCGTATCGTTTGGGGCAATGATAATCGCCATGTGTTTTATATCGCCAAAGATCTGCAAACCCTGCTGGGCTATCGTGTATATCGCCACGAACTCGGCACGCCACAATCGAGAGATGTGTTGGTGTATGAGGAGCAAGATGATGCTTATTACATCTCTCTCGCCAAGAGTTTAGACGAGTCGCAAATTGTGCTGTTCCACGAAAGCACCACAACCAGCGAAGTGTCAGTGCTGGATGCAAACGATCCCTTAAGCCTGTTCAAACCTGTGCTTGCGCGGGAAGAAGGCCATGAATATAGCGTTTCTAAACTGGGTGATAGTTATTACATTCTCACCAACTGGCAGGCGACTAACTTCCGTTTGATGAAAGTGGCGATTAAGGATGCCGCCGATAAATCCAAATGGCAGGAAGTAGTTGCTCACAATCCCAATGCGCGGCTTGAAGATGAGCTGGTGCTGAAGGATTACCTGATCATTCAAACCCGTGAAAATGGCCTGACACGGATTAAAGTGATGCCATTCAATGGCCAAAAGCCCTTTGAGCTGAGTTTCGATGAACCCGCCTATGTGCTGGGTTTAGATGTTAACGCCCAGCAAGATAGCGATAAGATACGGGTTTTCTACTCTAGCCTGACCACGCCAGAGGCGATTTATGAGTACCACTTAAGCAATCCCGATAGACGCGATCTGCTCAAGCAGGAACAAGTTCTCGGCGGCTTCGATGCCAGCCAATACCGCGCCGAACGTTTATTTGTCACCGCCCGCGATGGCGCTAAGGTGCCAGTGTCCTTGGTGTATCGTAAGGATAAGTTCAAGAAAGACGGCACCAACCCTCTGTACCAATATGGTTATGGTTCATATGGTTACACTGTTGAGCCTGACTTTTCTTCATCGGTGATCAGTCTGCTCGACCGTGGCTTTGTATATGCCATCGCCCATGTGCGCGGCTCAGAAATGCTCGGCCGCCCTTGGTACGATGCGGGCAAATTACTGAATAAAAAGAATACCTTTAATGACTTTATCGATGTCACCACCGCCTTAACCGAGCAAGGGTATGGCGATAAAAATAAAGTGGTGGCCTCGGGCGGCAGTGCTGGTGGGCTGTTAATGGGCGCGATTGCCAATATGGCGCCTGAAAAGTACTTTGCTATCGCGGCGCATGTGCCCTTTGTGGATGTGGTTACGACTATGCTCGATGAGTCGATTCCGCTCACCACCAACGAGTACGATGAATGGGGTAATCCAAACGAGAAGACCTATTTCGACTATATGCTCAGCTACTCGCCCTACGACAATGTTGCCGACCATGAGTACCCACACCTGTTGGTCACCACAGGTTTGCATGATTCGCAGGTGCAGTATTTCGAGCCAGCTAAATGGGTCGCAAAACTGCGTGAAGTGCAAAATAAATGGTACAAACTGGACGATAAGGTGTTGTTATTCCACGTCGATATGGATGCAGGACACGGTGGTAAGAGTGGTCGTTACCGCCAGTACCAAGATACAGCGCAGGAATATGCCTTCTTCTTAAGTCTGCTAGGCATGACCAAGTAGGCGCCAACGGGTGACCGATTTAGTGATTGAAGCCGCTATTTCAACTCCTTCGGCTAGCCCCCAAAAAGGGGCTAGCCAAGCGCAAGCTGTTAACCAAGCTCAGCTTTCTAGCAAGCCAGAAGCGCTAGGTGCTGAGCAAGCTGTGACTTCGGAGCAAGGCGCAACATCAGAGATTGAACAAGCATCAACGTGGTATCTGTATCTTATCCGCTGCGCCAATGGCCACTTGTACACCGGCATCACCAAAGATGTCGCACGCCGATTTAATGAACATCAATCAAGCAGCCCCAAAGCAGCAAAGTACCTGCGCGGCAAAGGGCCATTAACCCTGATGTATCAAGAACAAGTCGGCACCCGCAGTGATGCCCTAAAGCGTGAGATCGCGGTTAAAAAATTGAGCCGCAGTCAGAAGTTGAGGTTGATTGAATCAGCTGAACATCGATAGTGCGAGATAAAAGAGCTAAATCATTGGTGTACACGTGTAATGATTAAGCACTGCCATTCCAGTGACACGCCGCCCTTTCATTTAACAAGAAGTATCCCTATAGGCTCGACCGCGGCATCTGCTGCATATGGAAGTACGAATGCCGCGATCACATGGATGTGAAAGAGCGGCCATGCCGCCAACGGTCACTTCCATATCAGTGCTTAATTCCATTAACCACGGAGTGTTCTGTTAGCCTGCGCATATCCTGATTCTGTTATTGGTGTCAGAAAAATAGAGCCGCTAAAAGAAGAGTTGAAATAGTACTTGCTCGTTATAATGTCATTTCTTGTGATGGTGTATTTATTGTAATTCTGATAAATTTCTTTTATTACAAGTGATTAAATATATGCACTTTACTGGTTTTATGAGGTTAACGCTCATGCGAACTAAGACGTTATGTTTCAAAGGAAATTGTGCGCCATATATGTTTTTCAAAAAATGTGTATTTATAATTTCTCTTTCAATGATATCTATATCGTGTGCGCCTGTAGTTCGAGATTACTATAAACCAATATATAGCGAAGGAGTTACATACAGTAGTGGCTGTGGAGGTTCTGGTCCTGCGAATAAAATATCAATACAGCTTAGTGAAGGTGTTGAACTCGAAGTATCTAGCTCGAGTTCAGCAAAAAATGAGAGATTTAAGAATTTTCATTTTTCAGCTTCAATTATTGCTCCATCTGGAACATATTTTCAATTTGAGAGCGATGAAATTGTAATTTCTGACAATACAACAAACAAAACATGGAGTGTAAAGATAGTTGAATTAATTACACGGGCGGAGAACATTCCAAACGCTAATTCTGATGAGTCAGCTAAGAATGGTGGGTATTTCAGTGTAATTCCAACATCGAAGATAACTGGTAATACCTTTTTTGGTTATAACACATTATTTGGTAAAAAGTATTTTAATTCTGGCGCATCAATAAGTATTTTTTCGAGCGATATTGAGTATAAATTGGAAGATTACTCTGTCCAGTTACCATCCATTATTATAAATGGTAAAAAATACATTTTTGAACCTATAAGATTTTTACATGTGCGAAGCATAGGGATAGACCCTCTAAATTGTTGATGTAATATGTTTCATCAGCATCGAAAAGACATTGTAATTACTAATTATGGATGGCATAAATGTTACTAAATGTGTTGTTTTTCCTCAGTTTTATATTGAATGTTTACTTGGTTTTTTGGTTCGCAAAGCACAGTTACACTATTGAAGCTCACTCTAGATTAAAGCGTGATAATTTTGTTTTATCTCAATTTGTTAACAGCTCTATTTCCAAAGGCGAACTTTTAAAGATTGCACAATCAAAATTAGGTATCCAGAAAGTAAAAGAACAATATAATAACCAATCGTGGGACGATAATAAATTTGCATCGTCTGTAATCATCGAGGGTATTAGCTTCTTTTTCAACGATAAAGATGAATTAATGCAAGTAGACCACTGGTACAAAGAGTGTTCACCTTTATGGGTAAGAACGTTTTAACAAACAGATTACAGGCAGTTTATCAGGATATCGACTGTTAAATTACCTTACAGGAATGATAGGGCTGGAAAAACTCTTTTAGGATTAACAGCCTGCACAGAGAATAAGAGCTGAGCCAACCAAAATAAGTGTGTCAATTAAACAGAATAGTTGCATGATGAACCCCAGCTTTGTGGAGCAAGCCTTGGTTGCTGGATTTAAATCAATGGCTAAATCCTAACCATTTATGCGGACGTACTGCTCTAAAAAGCAAGATAAATCTTAAGGTAATGGGTACGACAAACGCGATCCTATACCAGCAGAAATGAAATTAACAAACTCTTTGGGAATTCGGTAAGCTTATGAAAATTAATGAATTATTTTTTGAAGGTGATGAGGCGTTTATGTATGTTAATCATACTTTTGATGCTAATGACTTGGATGATTATATGCGCGGATTTCACAACATATCGATATCTATGAGAGATGAAACTTTAAACGGTCAAGAAGTAGTAAAGGTTAACTTTGGTGATCTCGTCGATGCTAATAAATTGAGATTCGCATTAGATGAATACTTTAGTAGCTGAAAAGAAAAGGTAGGAGGGTTTATCGAGACACCCATTGTTAAATTTTCTTACGGGAATGGTAGACTTGGAAAATTCTTGTGGGGTTAACAGCCAGCATCGAGAAAGCGTCATGATAGGTATTACTCGACTATCAATGGTTGCACCCAATCCAGCATTGTTGCGCCAGTGATCTCCTAAAACAGGGATTCTTTAGTAGAGCCTACATGGACGCGATTTTTAAAACATGAGTACGGCGAGTCACTGGTGTGGCTCATATAAGAGCGTGCGAAAGCCTGCGGCAGGCAATTAGGTGATACGATAGCCAGAAGCCATGATGCCGCCTATTTGCCCCTCGAACTATTACCGCAACTAAGTTTTGCTATGGAACTACCCATAGGCAGTATCGATGCTAAAAAGATATGCATGTCCTGTCTTTATGTTGTATATCAAGGTCGCTTAGAGAAAATGGATTTTGCATCAAAGGTTTGTGTTTGCATTCGTGCAAGCGTCTTGGTTAACACCTCATCGGCAGCATCTTCAATCCTGTGAATCCCCTCTGCCGCGATATAATCGGTAAACTGCTGATCAACTTGCTCAAACAAAGCTGTTATATCGCCAAATGCCGGATGACTAAACTGCGGATTAGCCAAGCCCCTGAGGTCTCGAAGCTTTAGCAGCATTAACGCCGTCAACGGTATGTATGAGAGATGTCCATTGTGGAACTCAAAAAAACACTTTTTATCCCCGATAACTGCTTGTTCTACCTGATCATCGCAGAGGGTTTGCAGCATGGTGCTGATGAATTCGATATCCTGTGTGTCCCAGTTATCTAAAAATGACGCATAGGGGAAAGGAGCCGTTTTTCGCAGTGTCACTTGCACCTCACTAGTGAAAGGCGGCTCGATATGTCCCAAATAACGGCCATACAGCAGCACCAAAAAATCGCCAATAAAACCATGGGAGCGAGCAATCCAGCCCGAACGCCGCGCGGTTGCCTCAGCGTAGTACAGCTCGTCTGCATAGTGTTTAAGCCCAGTGAACAGCATCAGTACAAGCCGAAACACGCTGATTGTAGGCCACATAGCGTTTGCTATCCCGCCAGTTTTTTCTATCGATGAACAATATTTATAGTAATCAATGGCGGTTGCAAAATAACCGTAAGCGAGCGAGCACATCAGCGGCGCCGCCTCAAGCCTGCCTGATTCTATATACGCAAGTTGCGCCACATCGGCGAAATAACATTCGGGTACGCCTAATTCGGCACCCAACAACTCCCACTGGCGAAAGTCCTCATCAAATTCGCGGTATGGCTGAATTCTCTCAAAACCTTCTGTTACCCCGCTGTCAATATAAAGAGGTAGCAAATACTGGTTATATTCAAAGATATTTTTGGCATAATCGCGCATATGCTTACGACTGCGGCTGCGTTTATTGATAAATTTAACTAACATGGTGTGCACCCTTTTACTTAGCTGGCGTCAAGTGTACCGTAACTGTTCCGGACGTACCTACCATCGAAGTTTATCGAGACACTCATTGTTAAATTTTGCCCCACATTTATCGTTGTTACTTTAAATCATGTATTAGCTAAGGTTATGCCTTTTAGAAACCAGCAAATAACTACTATTAATTATCCGTTCGGATAGCGAAAGTTGAATGTCTGGCTTATATATTTATGGAGGGAATAAGCCTGTATCAGGCGTCAGATAAATACATTTGAGCATAGTCATCATTGTCGGGGTTTACATGCGTAATCTAAAGATAAATCATCTTTTACTTGGAGCTTTTGCAATTCCCATGATTGCGATTCTTGGGTTAGCCATGCTAGCGATAGGTAAAATGCAAGTCATTAATGAGCAATCCACCGTCATATCCAACGACTGGCTACCATCCGTGCGCGTTATAGAACGACTGAATGGCCAAACGGCAGATCTTAGGGTGTTAGAATCCCGTCATATTCTCTCGTTGGACGATGCTCAAATGCGAGATACTGAACGCGAATTGGATAAAATAAAAGAGAAAATTGACGAATCTATACGCACCTATCAACAACTGATTAGCGAGAATGAAGAAAAAGTCATATTCAATGATTTTAATCGCTTATATAAGGAGTACCTAGGAATTCAGCAGAAGCTTCTCACTCTCTCAAGAGCAAACAAGAATGAAGACGCCAAACAACTGCTGTTAACCGAATCTCTAAATGCTTATAACGAATACTCGGATTTATTACTCCAATTATCTGATTTAAATAGCAAAGGAGCACAAGCTGCGAGCAGTTATGGTGATGAGATTTACGATGAATCGATAAAAATAATGCTATTTATCTTAGTCATTGTTTCGCTATTGGTATTAGCTACATCGATTATCATATCAAGATTTATTGTAACTTCGATTAAGACAGTTCAGGCCTTTATTTCTAAATTAGCAAATGGCGATCTTACAGATCGAATTAACGATATTGGTAATAACGAATTAGGTCTATTGGCAAAGGGCTGCAATGATACTGCTGATAAAATTTCTGAAATGACCGAGCAGTTGATTAACGTTGCCGATAATACAGCGACTTCTGCGGAAGTATTGGCCTCCACTATGAATCAGGTTGAAAATAACTCTAAGCAAATGCTGGTTCAGGTAGAACAGATCGCGACCGCACTCAATCAAATGTCCAGTACAGCCCTAGAAGTCAGTAAAAATGCAACTGAGGCTGAAACCAGCGCAAGGGAGGCAATGGATAATGTCACAGTGGGTAATAAATCCCTCGGTGAATCTGATGTCATTTCTGAAAAAATCGGTGCGGCCATTCGTGATTCAGGAGCCATAGTGAATCAGTTAAAAGATTATTCTATAGAAATCGGCTCTGTTATTGACGTTATTACCAGTATTTCCGAACAAACTAATTTACTGGCATTAAATGCTGCAATTGAAGCGGCACGGGCCGGAGAAGCTGGACGCGGTTTTGCTGTCGTGGCAGATGAAGTACGCTCACTTGCCGCTAAAACACAACAATCGACTATTGATATTCAAGGGATCATTTCCAAGCTACAGTCTCAAGCAGAAAAAGCTGATCATTACATGAAAGCAAATGCAAGTTTGTTAGATGAATCTCAAATGGTTTCGGAAAAGGTACGTAACGCTTTCCATGGTATTTCCACGTCGGTTAATACAATTTCTAATGTCAATACTGTCGTTGCAACGGCTTCTAGCGAACAATCAAGTGTGACTGAAGATATCTCCCAAAATATTTCCTCTACAGTTGAAATAGTCGACCAAAACGTAATGGGTGTTGGCAGTGCCAGCAAGGCCTGCCACGATGTGTTGGCTGAAGCTGGTAAACAAAAGCAACTACTTGCCTTTTTCAAAACAAAACGTCGATATTGAGTGAATAAGTCGGCACTAAAAAAGTCATGACAGGCATTACTCGGTTATCAATGGTTGCACCCAATCCCGGAAAGTCTCAGACTCAAAAAAAGATGCCACTACAAGGGGTTAGTGGCATAAAGTGCATAAGATTGTCCATGGAACGGTAACGCTAAAAAGGGTGGGTAGAAGACTGACATTTTGGTTGGGAACCGTTACAACATCAGTCTCTACGCCGGGAAGTTGGTTGAGCGGTAACGCTGTTGGTTTAACGGGTTTAGAGTTTGCTTACTGGGCCATCGATTTTATCGAAGCTCACATCCCCTGAACCTGCTGAGAGAATGGTTAACCCCTTAGTGTTCACCACATTGATATCGCCTGAGCCATCGTTGATGGTGACTGTGCTTTGCACATTAGCGACTTCAATTTCGCCTGAACCGTCATCAATGGTGATGCTGCCTTTAATATCATTGACTTGGATACCACCAGAGCCGTCGACAATGGCAAGGTTGCCGTTGACTTGGCTGACTTCAATCGCGCCAGAACCATCGTCGATGCTGACATTATTGCCGCCATGGATAACCAGTTCGCCTGAGCCATCCTTGACCTTGATATCCGCAGTCATCTTGTTGATAAACATAGCACCTGAGCCATCGTCGATATCTAGCGCTAATCCTGCTGGCACTTGTAGTTTCAAATCGATATAGGGAGAGTAATTGCTAAAGCTGCTATGGGATTCAAAGTCGGCCTTAAGCTTGGCTTTGTTGGCCTTTTTCTCAAGGGTGAGAATGACTTTGCTATCGTCATTGCTATAGATATCAGCGACTAATTTAATTTGGGTTAGGCCTTCGACACCGATGATTTCAAGGCTGCCCGCACCTGTTTCGGCAACGAGCTCCTGCAAGTCTTGAGCATCGAGGCTGAGTTCACGTTGCTCGTGGTCTAAATCCGGCATGCCAGCGGCGTTCACATTGATAATGCAGCCAGTGAGTGACACGCCAACCGTAAAGAGGGCGACAAATCCGAGGGTGAATATAAAAGGGCGTAGTGACATTTTCTTCTTCCTTGTTATCGACACTCGACGACCGACTGAGTGCAACACTGATAGCGATTAACTTTATGTAAGTAGAGATTGCACATCCTATGCCAATTTTAAAATGTATTAATAATCATGCAGATAAGTTAAATGTGTCCGCTTGGGCGCAGGCGGACATGTCCGCTGAATGAGTGATTTTCCCAAAGAGTGGTGAAATTACTCACTTATTCGGTTAGCGTGTGTCCAACATTCCTGCTTGATTAAAAGTGCAACTAGAAAGGATTCACATGGATTACTTAACGACCAATAAAATCGCTTGGGATGCCCGCACTCGAGTGCACTTAACTTCTGATTTCTATGATGTTGAAGGCTTTTTGAGTGGCAAAACATCCTTAACGGAAATCGAGCTGAGTGAGCTTGCGGTGGCGGGCAAAAGTCTATTGCATCTGCAATGTCACTTTGGTTTAGATACCCTGTCGTGGGCGCGAATGGGCGCAAAAGTGACTGGGGTTGATTTATCCGAAGTGGCGATTGCTGAGGCGCGTAAGTTGGCGCAGCAGACGCAGTTGTCTGCCGAGTTTATTTGTAGCGATGTCTACAGCGTTGTAGGCAAGGTTGAGCCGCAAGATATTGTTTTTACCTCCTATGGTGCCATTGTGTGGCTACCGGATTTAACACTCTGGGCGCAGACCATTGCGGCGTGTTTAAAGCCCGGCGGACAGTTTTATATGGCCGAGTTTCATCCGGCGCAGCAGCTATTCGATGGCTATAGCTATTTTAATCGCGGAGTGCCAGATATTGAGCAGGAAGGGACTTATACCGAGAATGCCGGTGATGAGCAGCACACCTTAATGTGCTGGTCGCATAGCTTGTCTGAGGTGATCAATGCCTTATTGCAGGCGGGTTTGGAGTTAGCGTTCTTCCACGAATTTGCGTTTAGCCCCTATAACTGTTTTGCAGGGCTAGAGGCGCAAGCCGATGGCCGTTATGTACTAAAACACCAAGGGCAACAGGTGCCCTTGGTATATAGCATTAGCGCGCGTAAGCCTGCTTAATCCTTGCCGTTTTTAACGGCGGGATTAACGGCTACGGTAGACTGGATACTTAAGATGTTGATTATCGTAGTAAGGGCTGCGTTCATAGAACCAGCGTAAGCGTGCCTCGGGATCGGCGGCAAACTCTGGGTTTTCCAGCGCTTTGTTAAATTCCGCCTGTAGCTTTGGATCTTCCTTAAGCATCTTGGCGGCCAGCGGCTCTACTGCGTAGTCCTCAATGTATTCGGTACGGGTAAAGATAGGGTTAAAGAAGCCCCATTGCAGTAACGAGTCCGGTGATTGTGGCTCAAGCAGTAAAATCGCCAGATCGCCTAAGGGTTGATCTGTGCTGATTTTCACTGTGCCCGCGGGCAAGGTGGTGGTCAGTTTGGCCAGTGTCGAGTCGGCCTTCACTGTGAGTCGTCCCTCGAACGCTTTGGTATTAAACACCGGATTGCTCAAGCTGTATTGTTGCAATTTAAGCTCAGTCGGTTTGCTTAAACGTGTCATCCGGATGCCGTGTAGATTCAAGCGGTCAATCACTTGCGTCCATTCTGCGGGAATATAGTAGGCGCTCGGGCGAGTGACTTTAATATCGGGCACGGTTTCGGCCATCACAGGCAGGTTAGGGTACAGTTTAGGCTCGCCTGTCCAACGCACTACCTCGGTGCCGCTAATCGGACTTTTCTCAAGAGTGTAGTCAATGCCTTTAAAATCCCAGCCTTTAGCCAGTGGTGCCGATTTCCACGTTAATGTGACCAGTGGTGAGGCGCGGTATTTATCCTCTTGAATCGCACTCTTTAACTTGGTCGCTTGGTCACCCACGGTTTTTAGGGTTTGCTCTAGCATTACATAGGTGCCAAGTACGCGCTGTTTAAAGGGTTTTAAGCTGTGGTTTTCAATCAAAATAGTCGGGAGATGGCGGGCATCACCATAACCATTGGAGAAGCGTGGGCTTGGGTTCCACAGTGACATGCCTTTAGTGATATCGGTATTGTCGATGGCAAAAATCAGTGGACCAGGGATATGGCCTTGGGCTGTTAAGGCCGCTTCTACCGCTGGGCGGTAGCTATTTTCGAGCCAGCGGAAACTGGCGGGACTCAAGCCTTGGGCGAGGTTGTAGCCGAAGGTGATGTCGTATTGGTAATCGATGCCGTCGGTGACATGCACATCGATATACAGATCCGGTTGCCACACATTGATTGCCCGCAGCATATTCTGCATTTCTAAGGTGTCGGCCTTGGCATAGTCACGGTTCAGGTTGAGATTATTGGCATTGGTGCGCCAGCCCATATTCACCGGGCCACGTTGGTTAACGCGATTAAATTCGCCGCTGCGCTCATGGGCATCAACGCTAAACATAGGCACAAACAGCAGGTTGGCTTTTTCGAGTAGCTCGCTTTTGTCGCCTTTGACTATATCTCGCAGTAGCATCATGCCTGCATCTTTACCGTCGATTTCACCGGCATGGATACCGGCTTGCACCAGAATCGTCGGCTTAGTGTTTTGCTTTAGCCGTGCCGATTCGTTAATGCCTTCACTGCTGGCGACATACATCCAAATGTCGCGGCCTTGAGGGCTCTGACCTAGGCTGACTTTTTGCAATTTAGTGGTTTCGGCCGCCAATCGGTCGAGCCATGCGATGGTGTCGTCATAGCTTGGGCTTTCGGTGCCATTGCTTTGCTCGAAGGGCGTTGCCCATTCGTTATCGGCGCTGAGTAACAGAGCTTCGCTGCCACCGTGCCACGTGATGCTCGGCGGGAGAATGGCGTCATTGACAAAGGTATTAGCGCGAGTTGGTGTCGCTGCGACTTCGGGAGCGGTTTCTGTCGCGCTCAAAGCGCTACTGCTGGCATCTGTTTCAACCGCGTCGGTTTTAGCGGCCTCAGTGCTGGCAACTTCAGCGTTGGCAGCTCCAGAATTAGTCACTTCGGGTTGTGCGACTTCGGTATTCGCGGCAACGGCTAACTGGGCTGTGAATAATGAGCCCGCCGATAAGCAGGCAATGGCGATAACGGAAGGGGAAAACAAGCGCATGAAAACAGTCCACACATCGAATTTTTATTAGGGCGGTATCTTTTCATTAAGCCCCTACAAGTGCAAGGGCTGCCAAGGGTTTATCTTGGTCTGAGGGAGTGATTTTTCGCTTCTATTCCCGTGGTGACGGCCTATGCGCGCTTGGTAGTTTTATGTAACACGGTTTGTCCGCGATAGGCGACTTCGATAATCTCGATATCGGCGTAGAGGGCTTCGACGGCAATGGCGAGTTGATAGATAAGCCAGCCGTATCCCGTGAGGGCAAATCCCTGTGCGACTTCATTTGCCAAAGGGGGCGAATTCGGTGCCGAGCTGGCCAAGCTAAGTTGTAATCTGTGTTGCAACTCTTGCTCTAATGCATTTGGTAGTGTGGGCAATGTAGCTGTTTTACCTGCAACAAATTCGCTAAGGCGTTGCAGATAAGCCGTAAGCTCGGCGGCGACTTTGTTGATTTGGTGGTATGCCTCTTTGTCGGCTTCCTGCCAGCGACTCAAAGGCAACAATTCGAGTAAGGTGATCAGCCGAACCTGTTTATTGACCAATTCCGCCAGCAGTATTTTATGTTTTTTTAAGGTTTGGCTTTCCCATTCTAGGGAGAAAAACAGTTTCTTCTGAGTTAATACCGCCTTCATCGCTGCTTCGAGTTCGGCGCGAAAATCTAAATCATGGTTGGCGGGGGCCTGTAAATGTTGGGTCAGCACCTTTGCCATATTATCGATGGCATTGGCGAGCTGACTACGCCAGTCCTGTTTGGCCTTAATCGGGAAGATAAACAGCGACACCAGAATCGCGATAACACAACCCAGCAGAATATTTGCCGTGCGCCAGAGTGCCTCTGAGGTGTCGTGGTTCGCATCGCCCACCACGATAATAATGGTGAATCCTGCCACCAGATAGGCATAGCTGTAGCGTCCTGCCGAGATAAAACAGATCAGCGTCACCCCTAAAATTAACAGCCCCATAATTACCCAATAGCTGTCGAGTGTGGCCACTAGCATCACGCCATAAGCCGAGCCTAAACAAGTGCCTACCGCCCGTTGCAGTGACTTTTCAATCGCACCGCCCACCTGTGGCAGACTCATCATAATGATCACAATCGTCACCATGCTCCAAATAAAATGCGGCGGTGACCAAATGGCATTAATGGTGACGGCAATCAGCAGGGCGAGGCCGAGTTTGAGGGCGTGAATGGCGCGGAAATGGCGATAGATAAAGTCGGCAAAAGGGCTTGCAGGGGCAAAGACGGACATAATGCAACACTCCTTTGGACTGATGGTAGCCAAGCCATTATCGCAGAAAGGCACTTCGCCCGTGTGGTTGGGCTGATAAAGAAATGCAAATTGCGAGGCGGCGCTGTTTGAGCTTAGTCCAAGGCACCGCCAAGATCACATTAAAGCTAGGTAATTGATATTAAATCAGTAAGATAGCGTGCAGTCTGTACAAGGCTCTGTCATAAAAAAGGCTTGAATAAGCAAGCCTATTCAAGCCTTAGGATGCGCGTGCGTGTTAACTCGGTTCTTGAGTCGGTTGCTCCGCAGTGTACTTATCCATAATCACGGCACAGGCGGCGTCACCTGTGATGTTTAGCGCGGTGCGGATCATGTCAAACACTCGGTCGAGGGCGAATAACAGCGGTAAACCATCAATGGGAATACCCGCAGCCAATAGCACTGCGACCACTAAAAATGACGGACCTGGCACGCCCGCTTGGCCAATGGCGCCTAAGGTGGAGGTAAAGATAATCGCGGCATAGGCGGTCATTGAGAGGTCAATGTTGTACATTTGCGCGAAAAACATCGCGACCAGACCATAATAAATCGCATTGCCGCTCATATTGATGGTGGCACCTAAAGGCAGCACAAAGGCAGTGGTGGCCTTAGAAACCTTAAGATCTTCTTCGCAGGTTTCCATATTTACTGGCAGCGTTGCCATTGATGACGCCGTCGACAGTGCCATCACCTGGGGCTTTTTCATCGCCGAAATAAATTGGCGTGCCGAGACCTTAGAAAACAGCTGCACCACTAAGGGGAAGAACACAAAACCATAGAGCAGAATCGCGGCCACAAACACGGCAAACAGCTTAAACACGACTTCTAAGGCATCAAAACCAAAGGTGCCGACGGAATCGGCCATC
The DNA here is from genome assembly GCF_022557375.1 of Shewanella sp. MM_2022_3. Lineage (NCBI taxonomy): Bacteria > Pseudomonadati > Pseudomonadota > Gammaproteobacteria > Alteromonadales > Shewanellaceae > Shewanella > Shewanella sp. MM_2022_3. Next base: position 45,479 of record NZ_JAKZGV010000007.1, on the reverse strand, counting down.
AAACCAAACACACCGATAGGGGCAATCACCATCACGCAGTTGATCATCCACACAAAGGCGTCGACGACAGTATTTAACGCCGCTATGATGGGCTTAGCGCCATCGCCTTTGACCTTCGTCAGTGCGATACCAAAGAAAATACTAAATACCAGTATTTGAAGGATATTTCCGCCGTTTAGCGATTCGAACACATTGGTTGGGATCATGCCGATAAAGGTGTCGATCACTCCGGGGAGTGCGCCATGTTCGGCTGTTACTTCCATCAAGCCACTGCCACTGTGGGCGGTAAAGTCAACACCTGCGCCGGGTGTAAACATCTTACCCATCACTAATGCCAAAGCGACGGCAAGGCCTGAGGTGACAATAAAGAAGCCAAAAGTGCCCACACCAATCTTACCTGCCGAGGGGCTATCACCTAAGCTGGCGGCACCGCTGATGATAGAAACCAGTACCAGTGGGATCACTAGCATTTTGATTAAATGGATAAAAATGGTACCAAGCGGTGCGAAGATACTCGCACTTTCACCCATCATAAAACCCACCAGTGCGCCAATAATCATGGCGATAACCACTTGAACACCAATGTTGCCTAATAAACTCTTGCTCTTCATTCTTGCGAAACTCCCCGGTTGCCGCAGCATTTTGTGTCTTAAGACTCGTTATCTATTTACAGGTCAGCCTTTGCTTTTAGCGTAAAAAGCTAAGCCCCGATAGGTTTTTTGGGCGCCTAAGGTATCACAGTTGGCTTAATAGGTTTTGTGAAACATCATCAACCTTGATTTGAAAATAACCAAAACCTAAATAACATGACCTATAAATAAAGAATATTTAAAAATTATCGTATTAAAGTGATTTTTATTTAATTCTGACTTGTTTTTTGTCCATCGAATTGATGAATTGTGATTTAGGCTTTGATGGGCGCAGATATCCTCTCGTATTCTTGGCACCGGTTGAGTCGCGAGAACTCCCATCTTTTACTTGTATGAATCTTGAGAGTGGCGAATAGCCAAATAGCCTCCATGACTATTCAACTCTTTGACTCACTCAGTTTTCCCTATGACAACACCATTCGAGGACATTATGAATATCACTTCATACTTTGGTAAACCTGAGTCGTTACAGTGCTGGATAAGAAAATGTATCGAACAACCTGGATTAAGTTATTGGCTGGTCTATCAAGATCTTGATCAAGGTGAATCCCTTCAACTGACCACATTGTTGTTCCCGATAGTGGCTGATAGGGATCTCTCGGATGACGAAATCAATGCCTTTGAGGATGGTTTAGGCCGCAGTGACTATGGTTATCTGCTAAATACGGATCAAATCGAGGATGTCATTGCTAATCTTAAGCAGCAAAAAGCTCAGCCCAGTGAACAGGAACTACTTGAGGCTATTATCTTTTACTATGAGCGAGATGCGTTTATAGATATTTAAGTATTTGTATTTAAATGTTTTTAATCAAATGAAATGCCGACGTTTTACGTCGGCATCGGCGTTTAAGCGAGGTGGTAAGCGGTGCAGTGTTTAGTGGTTATTGAGGTATCGAGTGCCCTGTTTATTATAAATTCAATGTTGCTAGCACTCTGCATACCTCTTTTACGCCCTAAGGCATTGCTGGGAAAGTGAATGAGCTACCGATACCTAATGGCAGACCTAATGCCCAATATGCCAATAAGAAACCGCTCCAAAGCAGGAGAAAACTGATTGAAAACGGCAGCATCAGCGCCACTAGGGTGCCAATACCTGACTCCTTAACGTATTTTTGGCAAAACACGACTATCAGCGGAAAGTAAGGCATCAGCGGGGTAATGATATTGGTTGACGAGTCGCCCACGCGGTAAGCGGCTTGAGTCAAATCGGGTGATACGCCCAGCTCCATTAACATGGGTACCATAATGGCACCAATCAACGCCCATTTGGCTGAGGCCGAGCCGACTAATAGATTGACAAACGCGGTGAGAAACACAATCCCCACCAAAGTTACACCCATCGGAAGAGCCAATTCTTTCAACGCCAACGCGCCTTTAATGGCCATTAATGCGCCTAAATTGGATTGGCCAAAGGCATAAATAAACTGAGCGCAGAAGAAGGCCATGACGATGTAATAACCCATGCCGCTCATGGACTTACTCATGCCTTGAATAATGGCTCTGTGGTTATTCGCCGTACCCGCAACATAGCCATAGACTATGCCTGGCACGAGGAAGAACACAAAAATAATCGCCACAATGGAGCGCATTAAGGGAGCCGAAGCACTGGTTAGCGCGCCATCGGTACCACGCCAGGCAGAGTTGTCACCATAGGCGGTAAACACCAGCCCTAAGGCACATAACAACATGGCACCCATAGCGAATTTGAGACCGCGGCGCTCATGGGGCGCCAGCTCATCAAGCGTTGGCAGCGTGCTGGGATCGCCATTCACCGCAGTGTTTTTTAGGCGTGGCTCAATCACTTTATCCGTTAAAAACCAGCCAACTAAGATAATTAACACAGCAGATGCCGACGTAAAGAATATATTATTCAGTGGGTTAATCGTTAATGTGGCGGCAGCTGGGTCGGCGGATAATCTTGCCGCCGCCTGAGTTAAGCCGGCTAACATAGGATCAAGACTCGATGGCACGCCCACGGTTGCAGAAAAACCACCGGATACCCCAGCAAAAGCAGCGGCAATACCGGCTAGTGGATGACGACCCGCGGCATAGAAGATCACCGCGCCGAGTGGGATAACCAGAACATAACCCGCATCAACCGCGACATGGCTCAGGATACCCACTGCGATAAGTACCGGAGTGAGTAACATCTTGGGGGTCACTGATAAAATTGAGCGCAGCCCCGCATTAATAAAGCCTGTATGTTCGGCAACACCTAAGCCAAGCATAGCAACCAGCACGACACCGAGCGGTGGAAAAGTCACAAAGGTTGATACGAGTGTTGAGGTAAAGGCGGTTAATGCACCGCCTTCGAGCATATTCACGACTTGAATGGGGTTGCCAGTACGAGGGTCGATTTCATCAAAACTGACGCCCGATAACCCCCAAGAGATCAGCCAGACCAAGCCTAGAAATAGTGCAAATAATACTGCGGGGTCGGGGAGTTTATTCCCTACGGTTTCGACGGTATTGAGAAATCGCTGGAATCCTGTGGCAGGTTTATGATTTTCCATTTGGGTGCCGCTTCCTAAAAGTGATGATTGTTATTGGTGATTATAAAAACGCAGCATTAATTTAAGCTTGGTTTAACTAATCGATAAGAAACAAAACACATAAAAAATCTAACGCAGTGACGTTAGTGCGGGTGGGGTTTAGTTACAAAATCAACAGACAAGTAAAAAGCGCGGGTTCATCGCTGAACTCGCGCTTTTTTACTCAACAATGTGTTTGATTACATTATCTAAATGAATTCGCTACGCTTATGCCTTTGGGCCCGCGTTACGGATGGCGTCTGACACTTGATACTTCGCGAAGTTCTTAGTGAAGGCTTCGGCCAGTTTTTGGGCGTATTCGGCGTACAGTGCTTTATCGCTCCAAGTGTTCACTGGGTTGAGTAGATTGCTGTCGACACCGCTAACCGCTACAGGCACCGCGAGGTTTAAGGTATCTAAATGAACGGTTTCAACGTTTTTCAGCTCGCCGCTGACAATCGCATCGACAATGGCGCGGGTGGTTGGGATGTCGAAACGTTTACCAATACCGTGTGGGCCGCCAGTCCAGCCAGTGTTAACTAAGTACACTTGGCTACCGAATGATTCGATACGCTTCATCAACAGTTCAGCATACACGCCCGCAGGACGTGGGAAGAAAGGCGCGCCGAAGCAGGTAGAGAAGGTTGACTGAATCGCAGAGGTTGAGCCGATTTCAGTCGAACCGACTTTCGCGGTGTAACCAGAGAGGAAGTGGTAAGCCGCTTGCTCTTTGCTCAGGATAGAAACCGGTGGTAATACGCCAGACACGTCGCAGGTTAAAAACACCACTGCGTGCGGCTCGGCGCCACGGTTGTCTTCTTTACGCTGGGCGATATGCTCGAGCGGGTAAGCTGCGCGGGTGTTTTCCGTCAGGCTGCTGTCTTTGTAGTTAGGCACGCGGTGTTCGTCCATTACCACGTTTTCCAGCACAGTACCGAAACGAATCGCATCCCAAATCACAGGCTCGTTCTTTTGGCTCAGGTCGATACATTTGGCGTAGCAGCCGCCTTCGATGTTGAATACGCCGCCCGGTGCCCAGCCGTGCTCATCGTCACCGATCAGGAAGCGTTTTGGATCCGCAGACAGGGTGGTTTTGCCCGTGCCTGACAGACCGAAGAAGAGGGTGGTGTCGCCGTCTTTACCTACGTTAGCCGAGCAGTGCATTGGCAATACGCCTTGGGCTGGCAGCAGGAAGTTTTGTACAGAGAACATCGACTTCTTCATTTCGCCAGCGTATTTCAGGCCCGCTAGCAACACTTTGCGCTCGGCAAAGTTTAAGATCACCGCTGCATCTGAATTGGTACCATCACGCTCAGGAACACAGACGAAGTCTGGTGCGTTGATGATTTGCCATACAGGCTTGTCTTGACGGTTAAATTCTTCTGGGATGATAAAAAGGTTGCGGGCGAACAGTTGGTGCCAAGCGTATTGAGTCGTCACGCGCACTGGCTGGTAATGTTCTGGGTCTGCACCGACTTCGAGGTCAGATACAAACAACTCTTTATCGGCGAGGAATGCTTCTACACGCGCCCATAATCCTTCAAAAGCACCGGGTTCAAATGCTTGGTTGACGGGTCCCCATTCGATATCAGCCGCTGAACTAGGTTCTTTAACAATAAAACGATCGCCAGGAGAGCGACCTGTGCGTGTACCGGTTTTGGCAACCAGCGCACCATTGGCGGTTAATTCACCTTCGCCGCGGAGCAGGGCAAATTCGACCAGTTGTGCTGTTGAGGGGTTGTAATGAACGCGGTTTAATCCATCCGCCATAGTGAGGTCTCCATTGACTTGTATTTGTAAGGTTATTTTTTATCGATCGTCTGCCGATTTTGCTTTTATTTATCGCCCGAGGCGTGCTAGGGGACAAAGTGTGCCGATTGTATCCTATCCGTGGCTAAAGTGTGAGCTGGATCATTGAGGTGGTACAAAAAAGGGCACCCAAGGTGCCCTTTGACAGTAAGTAAAAACTTACTGCTGGGTATTTGAAGTGGTGCCATTGGCATAGATTGCTGCAACATCAATAGCATCGAACACGTATTTCGCATTGCAGTATTCACAACCCATTTCGACCTTACCGTCTTCCGCCAGAATGGCTTCGACTTCGGCTTGATCGATGGTTTTAATCGCCGCCGCACTGCGCTCGCGTGAGCAAGTGCATTTAAAGCTGACTTCGATAGGATCGAACAGACGTACTTCTTCTTGATGATACAAGCGGTGTAATACGTCCTGCGCTTCTAGGGTGAATAACTCTTCCGCCTTGATGGTCGCTGTCAGCTGACATAAATGCTCGAAGTCGGCATTGTGGTCTTCTTGGCTTGGTAATATTTGCAGGAACATGCCAGCAGCTTGTTTACCGTCGGCAAATAGCCACATTGCTGTGGGTAATTGCTCTGACTGGTTAAAGTAGTCTTCGACACAGGCGGCTAAGGTGGGTTTATCAAGGGCGACCACGCCTTGATAGCGTTCGCCTTCGTCCGGTGTGAGGGTGATAACCATATAACCTTGGCCAAACAGGTCGGCTAGGCTGGCATCGTCGGCTAACTCGCCATCCCAGCGGGCGATACCGCGTAATTGCTGCTGGTTATTGCCATTGATCACCGCCAGCGATACTGGGCCATTCCCTTGCAACTGCACGCTAATATCACCGCTAAATTTTAGGGTGGCGGTTAATAAAGAGGTCGCCGCTAGCAACTCGCCGAGCAGGGTTTGCAGCACAGGAGGATAGGCATGTGAGCCTATTACCTGCTGATAGCTGTCTTGCAATTGCACCAGTTCACCACGCACATCGGCATTATCGAACAGGTAGCGGTGTAAAATATCTTGGGTCATTTTGTATCTCACTATTAGGTAACTTTTACGTAATTCTTAGCATTCTTTAAATCGGATAAGTTGGCGTCGTTGCTTTTTATCCGGTTTATGGTCGGGTGCAGGATTATTAAGAATATTCAATCGTCTTGCTTCGGCATTTAACGCGCGTTTAGCGATGCTGGCGGCGGTTTCTTCGTACAATTCCTGTGCAATTGATGCACTTTGGCGTGATTCTGATAATTTTTTTATGACGATCTCTTTATCGTCATAACCTTGTCGTATCTTAAGGACGGCACCTATCTCAGCATTCTTACTAGATTTGGTGCGCGCACCGTTGTAATGTACTTTGCCGCCGTTGATCATTTCTTTGGCTATGGCTCGAGTTTTATAAAAACGTGCGGCCCATAACCATTTATCGAGTCGAACGCTGCCACTGTCGCCTGAACTTTGTGTCATAGTGTCTCCAAGATAAAAGATCGATGAGTTCACATGCTGAGTAATAAAATGCCTAAGTCGCATTGCTATTATGTTAAAGAGTGGTGCGCTTCACACCCTTTTTAGGCGGGCAAAGTTAGCATAAATGGCCAATTTTCGCCAATTGCAATACTGTTATGGGGTTGTTGCCAAATGCGGCCTAGGTTAGCATGTGGCGAACATGATAATTTTTATAATCAGAACAGAGACCTGTATTGAGGGTCCACATAAATATGGATTTATTAGATAACGTTATCGCAAAAGCTGCAGGTATTCCGCATAAGCCGTTGAGTCAGGTTGTTTTCTGGCTTGGTTTTATTCTGAGTTTACTCTTAGCCGCGCAAATTACATGGAAACTCGTGCCTACCACCTCATCTCCTACAGCATGGTCTCCCACTGCGGTGACCACGGCGGGTAAAGGGGCTGGGCAAATTGATCTGGCAGGATTACAGCAACTCGCACTTTTCGGCAAAGCCGACGCCAAGGCGGATAAACCTAAAGTCGAAGTGGTCGAAACCGTAACCGATGCGCCAAAGACTTCCCTTTCTATTCAACTGACGGGGGTGGTGGCATCCACCGCTGACCAAAAAGGTCTAGCGATTATTGAATCCAGTGGTAGCCAAGAAACCTACAGCTTGGGTGATAAAATTAAGGGTACATCCGCTTCGTTAAAAGAAGTCTATGCAGACCGGATTATCATTACCAATGCGGGTCGCTATGAAACCTTGATGCTTGATGGTTTGGTTTACACCAGTCAAAGCCCAGCGAATCAACAATTACAAAAGGCCAAGAGCGGAAAAGCTGAAGTCGTTAGCCGAGTGGATCAGCGCAAGAATGCTGAAATCTCTCAAGAACTGGCCGAATCTCGCAGTGAACTTTTAGCCGATCCCAGTAAAATTACTGACTATATTGCGATTTCGCCCGTGAGACAGGGAGAAAACGTTGTTGGTTATCGCCTCAATCCTGGCAAAGATGTGAACCTATTTAAGCAAGCAGGCTTTAAACCCAATGACCTTGCTAAATCGATTAATGGATACGACCTGACCGTAATGAGTCAGGCGTTAGAAATGATGAGCCAATTGTCTGAATTAACTGAAGTTTCTGTTATGGTTGAACGGGAAGGACAGTTGGTTGAAATCATGTTTAGTTTGCCGCAATAACACGCGTTAGGGGAAAGTAAAATAATGAATAACAAACGGATTCGACGCAAACTGATTGCTGGAGTTGTGGCGGGCGCCACTATGCTGACCTCGCAATTTGTTTGGTCTGAACAATATGCGGCCAACTTTAAAGGCACTGATATTCAAGAGTTTATCAATATTGTTGGTAAAAACTTGAACAAAACCATCATTGTTGACCCGACGATTCGCGGCAAGATCAACGTTCGCAGTTATGATCTGCTCAATGATGAGCAGTATTACCAGTTCTTCCTCAACGTGCTGCAAGTATACGGTTATGCCATCGTCGAGATGGAAAATAACGTTATCAAAGTGATCAAAGACAAAGATGCGAAAACCGCGGCGATTCGTGTTGCTAATGACAACGATCCTGGCCTAGGCGATGAAATGGTTACCCGCATCGTGGCGTTGTATAACACCGAAGCCAAGCAATTAGCACCATTATTACGTCAGTTAAACGATAACGCTGGTGGTGGTAACGTAGTGAACTACGATCCATCAAACGTGCTGATGCTCTCTGGCCGCGCTGCGGTGGTTAATAAGTTAGTTGAAATCATTCGCCGTGTAGATAAACAGGGTGATACCTCTGTTCAAGTCGTGCCACTTGAATATGCTTCTGCTGGCGAAATGGTGCGAATTATCGATACCCTGTACCGCGCGACAGCTAACCAAGCGCAGCTCCCAGGACAAGCGCCTAAGGTTGTTGCCGACGAGCGGATTAACGCTGTTGTGGTCAGTGGTGATGAAAAGAGTCGTCAACGGGTGGTGGAGCTGATCCACCGTCTCGATGCCGAGCAAGCCAGCACGGGCAATACGAAAGTACGTTATTTACGGTATGCCAAGGCCGAAGACTTAGTTGAAGTGCTAACTGGTTTTGCCCAAAAGTTGGAAGGTGAAAAAGATCCTAGCGCTCAGGCAGCGGGTGGTGGCAAACGTCGTAATGAAATCAATATTATGGCCCACACTGATACTAACGCATTAGTGATCAGCGCTGAGCCAGATCAAATGCGCACTATTGAAAGCGTGATCAACCAACTCGATATTCGCCGCGCCCAAGTATTAGTCGAAGCCATTATCGTGGAAGTTGCCGAAGGCGATAACGTCGGCTTTGGGGTGCAATGGGCCGCGAAAGCGGGTGGTGGAACTCAGTTCAATAACTTAGGCCCAACTATCGGTGAGATTGGCGCGGGTGTATGGCAGGCGCAGGATAAAGAAGGAACCTATATTACCAATCCAAACACAGGTGACGTGATTGGTAAAAACCCAGATACAAAGGGCGATGTTACCTTACTTGCTCAAGCCTTAGGTAAAGTGAATGGTATGGCATGGGGCGTTGCTATGGGTGACTTTGGTGCCCTAGTACAAGCCGTATCGAGTGACACTAACTCAAACGTACTTGCAACACCTTCTATTACTACCTTAGATAACCAAGAAGCCTCTTTCATCGTCGGTGATGAAGTGCCTATTCTTACCGGTTCTACCGCCAGCTCAAACAACAGCAACCCATTCCAAACCGTTGAGCGTAAAGAGGTTGGGGTGAAGTTAAAAGTGGTGCCGCAGATCAACGAAGGCAACGCGGTTAAGCTTGCGATTGAGCAAGAAGTCTCCGGCGTAAACGGTAACACGGGTGTGGATATTTCCTTCGCTACTCGCCGTTTAACCACTACTGTTATGGCTGATTCAGGCCAAATCGTGGTACTCGGTGGTTTGATTAACGAAGAAGTCCAAGAAAGCGTGCAGAAAGTGCCATTCCTCGGCGATATTCCAGTACTTGGCCATTTATTCAAATCTTCTTCCAGTAAGAAGACCAAGAAGAACCTGATGATCTTTATCAAACCCACCATTATCCGTGATGGTGTGACGATGGAAGGTATCGCTGGTCGTAAATACAACTATTTCAGAGCATTGCAGCTTGAACAGCAGGAGCGTGGTGTCAATCTAATGCCTGAGACTAAAGTGCCGGTATTAGATGAGTGGAACCAGTCTGAGTATGTGCCGCCAGAAGTGAACGATATTTTAGATCGTTATAAAGAAGGCAAAGGACTAGAGACTCAGATGCGTAAAACTGACCCGACTCTCAAGTCGCTGGATGAAAACAAAAACAAAGATAAAACACAATGAGTGAAATACAAGTATCCCAAGTCGAGGATTTAAGCTTAGTTTCCAATGAACTAGGTATTGAAGCCGAAGGTGATGAGGTATTTCGCTCCAGCAGCAAAGAGCGTTTACCCTTTGCCTTTGCCCACCGCCATGAGGTGATTTTAGCCTATGGCGATGATGGCGCCTTGAACCTGTTTTATACCGCCAAAACCCCGTTAGCGGCGATGCTTGAAGCGCGTCGCTACTCGGGCGTGGATTTACCTTTGGTACAGCTCGAGCCGAGTAAGTTTGAGGTCAAACTGACTCAGGCCTATCAAGCCAATTCCTCCGAAGCGCAGCAGCTGATGGAAGACATTGGCAATGAAATGGATTTATTTACTCTTGCAGAAGAGTTGCCACAAACCGAAGATTTGCTCGAAGGCGATGATGATGCGCCGATCATTAAGCTCATTAACGCCCTGTTATCAGAAGCGATTAAAGAAGAAGCCTCGGATATCCATATCGAAACCTACGAGAAGCAGCTAGTCGTGCGTTTCCGTATCGACGGTGTGCTGAAGGAAGTGCTTAAGCCGAATCGTAAGCTGTCATCCTTGTTGGTGTCGCGGATTAAGGTGATGGCGCGCCTCGATATCGCCGAGAAACGTGTACCACAAGATGGCCGTATTTCGCTGCGGATTGCGGGCCGCGCGGTGGACGTGCGGGTATCGACCATGCCATCGAGCCACGGTGAGCGTGTGGTGCTGCGTTTGCTGGATAAGAATGCCGGTAATCTGGATTTAAAACAGCTGGGTATGACGGACAGCATCCGAGCCAAGTTCGATGAGCTTATTCGTCGTCCCCACGGCATTATCTTGGTAACGGGTCCTACGGGTTCGGGTAAGAGTACCACGCTATATGCTGGGCTTACTGAGATTAACTCTAAAGATACCAATATCTTAACCGTTGAAGATCCCATCGAATACGAATTAGAAGGCATAGGCCAAACTCAAGTTAACACTAAGGCGGACATGACCTTTGCCCGTGGTCTACGGGCGATTCTGCGTCAAGACCCCGATGTGGTGATGATTGGGGAAATCCGTGACCTTGAAACCGCCCAAATTGCGGTGCAGGCATCCTTGACGGGTCACTTAGTGATTTCGACTCTCCACACCAACACCGCTTCGGGCGCGATTACCCGTTTGCAGGATATGGGTGTTGAGCCTTTCTTAGTCTCATCAAGTTTGCTCGGGGTATTGGCTCAGCGCTTGATCCGTACCCTCTGTCCAAAATGTAAGACAGAGCATGTGCCCGATGAGCGTGAACGTGAGCTGCTGGGTATTATTGCCGATGATCCACGCCATATTTATCGTGCCAACGGCTGTAAGGCCTGTGGTAACAGTGGCTACCGTGGTCGTACGGGCATTCACGAACTATTGTTGGTCGATGATAATGTGCGCGAGCTTATTCACGGTGGACGTGGCGAACTGGCGATTGAGAAATATATCCGCCAGTCGGTACCAAGCATTCGTCACGATGGCATGAGCAAGGTGCTCTCAGGTATCACCACTCTGGAAGAAGTCCTAAGGGTGACCCGCGAGGAGTAAGCTATGCCTGCATTTGAATATAAGGCGCTGGACGCCAAGGGGAAGCAGCTTAAGGGCGTGATCGAAGCGGATACCGCCAGACACGCACGTAGCCAATTGCGCGATCAACGCTTGATGCCGCTGGATATTCTGCCGGTCACTGAAAAAGAAGCCAAGGCGAAAGGTGCGGGATTTTCGCCCTTTAAGCGCGGGATTTCAGTGGCGGAATTAGCGCTGATCACCCGTCAAATCGCGACACTGGTGGCGGCGGGCTTACCGATCGAGGAATGTCTTAAGGCGGTAGGTCAGCAATGTGAGAAGGCGCGGCTTGCCAGTATGATCATGGCGGTGCGCTCCCGGGTCGTTGAGGGTTATAGTCTGGCCGATTCCTTGGCTGAATTTCCGCATATTTTCGATGACTTATACCGCGCTATGGTGGCCTCGGGGGAAAAATCCGGCCACTTGGAAGTGGTGCTAAACCGCTTAGCCGATTACACCGAACGTCGCCAGCAGCTTAAATCTAAACTGCAACAGGCGATGATTTATCCCATCATGCTGACGATTGTCGCTATTGGGGTGGTATCAGTGTTACTTGCGGCTGTGGTACCAAAGGTCGTTGGCCAGTTTGAGCATATGGGCGCCGAGTTACCGGCGACGACCCGTTTCTTAATTGCTGCCTCGGATTTTGTCCAACACTATGGTCTGTTTGTTGTTTTAGCGATTGGTATTCTGTTGGTAGTGTTCCAGCGTCTACTCAAGTCACCGATTTTCAAGATGAAATACCATACATTTTTGCTGAAAATGCCGGTGATTGGCCGAGTAAGTAAAGGACTCAATACTGCGCGTTTTGCGCGTACCTTGAGTATTTTATCCGCCAGTTCGGTGCCTTTGTTGGACGGGATGCGCATTGCCAGCGAGGTATTGCAAAATATGCGGGTACGGGCGGCGGTGGATGATGCAACGGCGCGCGTACGGGAAGGAACTAGCCTCAGTACCGCGTTGACTAACACTAAGCTATTCCCTGCGATGATGTTATATATGATCGCCTCAGGGGAGAAGAGTGGTCAGCTCGAAGACATGCTTGAGCGTGCTGCGGATAACCAAGATCGCGAGTTTGAGAGTAATGTGACGCTCGCCCTCGGCGTATTCGAACCCATGTTAGTGGTAAGTATGGCGGGGGTTGTACTCTTTATCGTAATGGCCATTCTGCAACCGATATTGGCGCTGAACAATTTGATTAGTGGCTAGTTTTTGACATTATGGAATATTGCCTTTCAGTCATACGGCTGAGAATGGCACAGGTTTTTTAGGAGATGTAATCGATGCAAATGAATAAAAAGCACAAGGGTTTTACCTTACTTGAAGTGATGGTGGTAATCGTTATCCTCGGTATTTTGGCGTCTATGGTGGTGCCAAATCTGATGGGCAACAAAGATAAAGCCGACCAACAAAAAGCGGTATCTGACATAGTCGCGCTCGAAAACGCTTTAGATATGTACAAGTTAGATAACGGTGTTTATCCAACGACTGAGCAAGGTTTAGAAGCCTTGGTGCAAAAACCAACGATTTCACCTGAGCCTCGTAACTACCGCGAAGAAGGTTATGTAAAGCGTTTACCACAGGACCCATGGCGTAATAACTACTTACTGTTAAGCCCTGGCGAAAACAGCAAGTTAGATATCTTTAGTGCAGGCCCAGACGGTCAACCAGGTACCGAAGATGATATCGGTAACTGGAACTTACAGAATTTCCAATAAGATGTTAACGCTGCGCCACGCCGGCTTCACCTTGATGGAGGTGATGCTGGTGATTTTGCTAATGGGACTCACCGCCGCGGCGGTGACCATGTCTATTGGCAATTCGGGGCCACAACAGGCGCTGGAAAAAACCGCGCAGCAATTTATAGCCGCTACAGAGTTAGTGCTGGATGAAACCGTATTAAGCGGCCAATTTATCGGTATTGTGGTGGAAAAAACCAGTTATCAGTTTGTTTTTTATAAGGATGGTAAATGGAGTCCATTGGAAAAGGACAGAATTCTGTCTGAAAAACAAATGGAACCTGGTGTGGTGATTAATTTGGTGCTCGATGGTTTACCGCTCGCACAAGAGGACGAACAAGATGACTCTTGGTTTAAAGAACCTTTAATCGAGCCCTCTGCGGAAGATAAGAAAAAGCACCCTGAACCACAGATTTTGCTATTACCCAGCGGCGAAATGAGCGCCTTTGAATTGAGTTTTATTACCAAGACAGATAAAGGCCCCCTCGACGTATTGGTGGTGGGCGATGCCCTTGGCCGTTTAACCCTAGGGCGCCCCGATGAAATACGCTAAGGGCATGACGTTACTCGAAGTGATCGTCGCCTTGGCGGTGTTTGCGATTGCCGCCGTTTCCATCACCAAAAGCTTGGGTGAGCAAATGGCGAATATGCCGATTTTGGAGTCGCGCACCCTTGCTCAGTGGGTAGCCGACAATCAAATGGTCGATGCCAGACTCGAGCCTCAATTTCCGGAAATCGGTAAAAAAGAGGGCCAAGTAGAACTGGCGGGTAAGGATTGGTACTGGCGAAAAGAAGTGGTGAAAACCACCGATGATAATTTTCGCATGATCCGTATTAGTGTCAGTGAAGATGAGCGTTATCAGCGTATTGCAGCACAAGTGAGCAGTTATGTCCTTAAAACAAACTAATGCTCATCGGGGGTTTACCCTGCTGGAAATGCTGATCGCGATTGCGATTTTTGCCATGTTGGGGTTAGCGGCTAATGCGGTACTCAGCACAGTTCTGACCAATGATGAAGTGACAAAGAATTTCTCAACCCGTTTAAAAGCGTTGCAACAGGGCTTTGGAGCGATTGAGCGCGACTTGGGACAGATGGTTGCCCGCACACCTAGACTCCTCGAAGGTGGCCGCGGAACAACGGTATTTCAGACGGGGAATGACCTTTTAGATTCGGAATCCGAGGCTTTAGTCTTTTACCGCTTGGGCTGGCTCAATCCAGATGGCTTATTGCCCCGTGGCAGTTTGCAGTCAGTCGCCTATGTCGTACGAGAAGGAAAATTAGAACGCTGGTATTTTCCTTACCCTGAGCCGGAATTTGGTGCCGAGCCAATCAAGACGGTGATTATCGATAAGGTGCTCTCGGTCGAGTACTCCTTCTTTATGGAGGATAAGTGGGAGCGAAAGGTTGAGGCGACTAAGTTACCCAAAGCCATTGCAATCGAAATTGAGATTGAAGGTCTAGGTAAGATTCAGCGTAAGTTTATGCTGCCTCTGGGCGCGGCGGCGCCAGAAAAGTCTAGTGATGAAGACAACAAAGACGAAAACACCGAAGACAATAAAGAAGACAACGGTGACAAAGATAATAACGGCGATGGTTCCGGTAACGGGGAAGAAGATCCCGGCACCGGTGAGCCAGAAAATGAGGATGGCGCATGATAAGGCGAACTCCTACTAAACAGCGTGGTGTCGCGCTGATCGTCGTATTACTGATCGTGGCCATGGTGGTGATTATTGCCACCAATATTACCAGTCGTAATCAGTTGTCGATGCGCCGCACCTTAAACTTAGCTCAGTACGATCAGGCCTATTGGTATGCGATTTCCGCCGAAGAGCTGGCGAAGAAGATCCTCAAGCAGGACTTAGACGATTCAGAGGGGCGTGTCCATAAGCAACAATATTGGGCCATGAGCGATGTGGTATTTCCGGCAGAATATGGCGAGATTGCAGGCAAGATCACCGATATGCGTTCGTGTTTTAACTTAAATGCCTTGTCCGTCACCACAAAAGATGTGGAAAACGGTCAACCTAAATTGCCCTTGGCTGCTAAGCAATACAAGGCGTTATTAGTGAGTTTAGGTATGGATGATTTTACCGCTGATCATCTCACTCAAACCCTAAAGGATTATATCGACGAAGACACGATCACCAGCCCCTATGGCGCTGAAGATGCCGAGTATGAAGCACGCCACGTGCCATACCGTGCCGCCAACACTCTGATGAATCATCGAAGTGAGCTGCGGGCAGTGATGGGATACACACAGGATATTTATTTGAAATTATTGCCCTATATTTGTGTTATCCCGGGGAATGACAGGCAATTGTTGAATGTGAATACCATTGATGTCGAACAAGCAGCGCTGCTGGCGGCCATGCTCGATAATCAGATTTCCGTCGGTGAGGCGGAAAGCATTATTAACCAGCGCCCTGGCGATGGTTTTGCCAAGATTGATGATTTTTACGAATCCTCCTCAATGGGGTCGATTAAATGGGAAGATGCGATGAAGTCGACATTTGTGATCGACAGTCAATATTTCCTCCTTGCCTCGGGCGCAAAGGTCGACAACGCCATTTTTAGGATGGAGAGTGTGCTCAAAAAGGGCAGCGGTAACAAAATGGATGTGCTCACCCGTCAGTTTGGTGGACAAAAATAATAGCAAACAAGCTCAATCCCTTAAGGTTGAAGCTGGTGGAGAAAAACTGTGAGTGAACGGCTATTTATTCGCTTAGGCAGAACCGCAGAGCAGGCATGCTCTTGGCTGGTTTGGTCCGAACAAGAACAAGAAATTATCGCCTCAGGCGAACTGGCCAACGCCCAAGGTTTATCAACCTTAACTGAGCGCGCGGGCAATCGCCCCATTGATGTGTTGGTGCCAGCTTCCGCCATGACGCTCACCAGCGTGAATCTGCCCGAAAAAGGTCAACGCCAAGCCTTAAAGGCCCTGCCTTTTATGTTGGAAGAATCCATCGCCGAGGATGTGGATGCGATGCACTTTACCGTTGGTCCACGCAATGGCGATGCCCTCAGCGTGGTCGCCGTTGCCCATGAGCAAATGCAAACTTGGCTCAGCTGTTTGGCCGAAGCGGGCTTAAAAGTAAAGCGTATCGTGCCTGATTGCTTGGCCTTGCCATTGCAGGAATGCCAATGGGCGGCCATGCGTTTCGGTAATGAGTTATTGTTGCGTACAGGATTAGGAACGGGCCATAGCCTGCCTTTATCTTGGTTGCCAGTGGCAATGAAGCAACTGACGGCTCAGACAGACGAGGTGTCGGTCGCCAGTTACACCGAGATGGAGTTGGACGGTGTCGAGCTTAAGCCACAGCCACTCGACTTACCTATGTTGGTGCTGGCGCGCGGCATTTTACATGCGCCGATTAACTTACTGACGGGTGTCTATACGCCTAAGCGCGAATACAGTAAGCATCTGTTGCAATGGAAAAATGCGGCAATTGTACTAGCCATTGCTATTGTGTTGTCTCTGGTAAATAAAGGCTTAACTATTCATCAGGTAAATGGCCAAATCGCCGATTTGAAGGCGCAAAGTGAAGCCATTTATCAACAAGTGATACCAGGCAATTCACGTATTGTGAATTTACGCTCGCAGATGGAGAGCCAACTGCGCGCACTCCAAGGCCAAGGCAGTGGTGCAGAGTTTTTTGCTATGCTGGCGGGGTTACAAGACGCCTTTAAACAAGTACCTGAGCTAAAACCCAATAGCTTACGATTTGAAAGTGCCCGTAATGAAATCCGCATGCAAGTCACTGCTAAAAATTACGCGCAAATTGAGAAGTTTAAAGAGATTGTCGGCCGTCGTTTCCAAATCGATGGTGGCACGATGAATAGCGGTGAAGATCAGGTCACCAGCACCTTAACCTTGAGGAGCAAATAAGATGGATAATTTGCGGACTTGGTGGCAAGGGCTTGCGTCGCGCGAGCAGCAGATCGTAGGTTTTGGCGCCGTATTTTTAGTGATCGGTCTATTTTACTGGGGGATTTGGACGCCAATCGCCAATGCTGAGGCCAATGCACTGCGCAACTTAACGGCACAGCAGCAAACCTTGACCTATGTAAAGCAGACGGCGAATAAAATCGCTGGCTTAAAACAAAGCGGCGCTAAGCCGACGATGAGCGGCAGTTTAAGTTCAGTCGTCAACCAAACAGCGGGCAGTTATGGCTTAGTGATCACTCGCATGCAGCCCCAGGGCGATAAAATCCAAGTGTGGATGGATGATGTGCCATTCGATGCCTTACTCAGTTATTTGAATGATTTAGTGCAGCAAAAGGGCTTATCCCTTGAGAGTGTTGATTTGGCGGAGGCTGACGCGCCTGGCTATGTCAAAGTAAGACGGATCCAACTAGCGCAATAGGTTAAGGTGTAGCTGTGAGTCTGATAAAAAAGATTATTATTGGTGTACTAATTTATATCGTGTTTTTAGTGGCGTTGTTTCCTGCCAGTGTGGCCGTGCGCCTCGCACCACTCCCAGCGAATGTGGGAATTTCTGGAGTGAGTGGCAGTATTTGGGCGGGTAGCATTGAAACTTTGAATATTCAGCAGCGCCAATTGGAGCAAGTGCGTTGGGAACTCAGCCCTTGGTCTTTGTTTTTAGGTAAAGTGAAGCTGGATTTTCAAGTAGGTAGCCGAGCAACACCCGTAAGTGCTAAAGGGTTAATCACTTGGTCAATGGCTGGCATTAGTGCGCAGGGATTACGCTTTGAAGCGCCCGATAGCTTCTTAATTGGTAATACTAAGCTGCCCTTTAGAACCGAAATTAATGGTGAAGTCAGCCTGCTGGTTGAAACCCTAGAACAAGGTAAACCTTGGTGCGAGCAGTTATCGGGTAAATTATTCTTAAACCAAACCAATGTGAAGAATCAATTCGGCGATTATCCACTGGGTAATATCGAGTTGGGCCTTAGCTGTGTTGAGGGGAAAGCCCAGCTTGCTACCGATGAGAGTAAAAACCAGTTGGGAATTATCGGTACCTTACAGTTAGACGAGGGGAATATGGTCAAGGTTGCCGCTAAGATCAAAGAGACCAACGAACAGCCGGAAGATATGCGTAAATCTCTTAATATCCTCGGCAAGCGTGGAGATGACGGTTACTTCCCTATTGTTTATCAGGGGCGTATTCCTGGGCTTTAATCTAGCCAGTAATGTAACCTAATGCATGATTTGATAAAGGCACCTTGGGTGCCTTTTGTGTTTCGAGGAGTTAACTCGCGAGATCGTTAAGCAACAAACGATAGTCGCTAATGGCCGGAAAATCATTGAAGGTTTTGGCAGGTTTTTGGCTATCGGGATTGCTGATCCCGAGCTGATGCCCCACGCCCGCTAAGCGCGCGGCATTTAAAATGGGTTCACTATCATCGATAAACAGGCAGCGCTCTGGCACGAGGGCGAATTTTTCAAATAGCGTTTGCCAAAATTGTGGGTGTTCCTTGGGATAACCCGTTTCATGGCTTGAGATCATCGCATCTAAACCACTTCCAAGTTCAGTATGCTCCAGCTTAAGAGCAAGACTCTTAGGGTGGGCATTGGTGACTAAGATGCGTTTTTTGCCCGCGGCGGCGAGGGCATCGAGAAAAGGCATACTGTCTTGGCGCAGTTGAATACGGTCAACTAAGTCGCGGTGAAGCCCCATAATGTCGAGCTGCAGCTCGGACTGCCAATAATCGAGGCAATACCAATCTAACGTGCCTGCGACTCTGCCGTAGGCTTCTTCCACCCGTTGTTGTGCCTGGCTCTGGCTTAATCCCCGCTGCTTGCTCAGCTCCTGTGGCACCAGACTCAACCAAAAATGGTTATCAAAGTGCAGGTCGAGCAGGGTGCCATCCATATCGAGCAGTACAGTATCAATCTTCTTCCAGTCAAACATGGGATGTCCTGTGTGGTTAGGTTGGCTTGTAGATCAGCTTATCTTGTCAGCATGACACTTTGTGCTAGGCTTGATTAATTCGTTTTTGTCTAAAAATGAGACACTTGGATATGGATATCTGCTCATTCGCCTTACTCACCCAAGCTCCGAATATCACTAGTTTACAGCAAGAACTCACGACTTTGTTGCAGCATGAGTGGTTGCCACACATTAACCAACGTGATTATCACGCGGGCTCTCAGGGCGGTTGGGATGTGTTGGCTCTACGCTGCGCCGAGGAATATCGAGTCGCGCACCCCATTTTACAAGCCTTTTCCATTAGTGCCGCGACAGATTGGGATAATTTGCCTTCACTGGAATCGAGCCCCGCGCTGCTGCAGTTTATTCAATCCCTTGCTTGCCCAGTTAAATCGGTGCGCTTAATGCGCTTACACGCTGGTGCTGAAATCAAGCCCCATAGGGATCAAGGATTATCACTTGAACAGGGTGAGGCTAGATTACATTTGCCCCTACAAACCCATGATCAGCTTTATTTTTATGTGGATGATAAACGTGTACCTATGCGGGCCGGAGAGCTTTGGTATATCAATGCTGACCAAACCCATTGGGTCGCGAATAAAGGCGTGGATGCCAGAATTAATTTGGTGATCGATTGTGAAGTCAACTCGTGGTTAAAGGAGCTTATCCATGATGCCAAGATCAAAGCCTAATGCAGGGCAGCGCGGGGCGTATCTAAGATTAAAGCTGTTTGCTCAGGCGCTGTTGCAATCCCATTCAGCGGGGGAGGCAAAGCGGCTTATCGATCCAATGCTGGCGCAGTTATGCCAATTGACTGGGTTGGAACTGCACCCGGCGTTGTTTCTCGATACGGAGGCTAGTATTACGGCTTTTGGCAAGGCGGTATCACCGACAACTGCGGCGCAATGTGCAGAAGATCCCGAACGTAGCAGAGTGTTTATTCAGGGAATTTATCAAGCGATACAGGACAAACTTAAAGCTAACTCGAACCATCCTGTGCACATACTCTATGCCGGAACCGGGCCTTTTGCTTGGTTAATCTTAGCCTTATTACCGCTATTTACGGCGAAGCAAGTGCGAGTAACCTTACTCGACATTCATCGAGCGTCATTGGAGAGTGTTGAAAAGCTGCTGGCATATTTCGATGTAGCGGATCGTGTCGATGCGCTTATTTATGCTGACGCTACGCTTTGGCGGCCAGCATCAACACAAACCTTTGATCTGATAATTTCTGAAACCATGAAACACCTACTGCAACAGGAACCGCAGGTACAGATTTTTAGCCATCTACAGCATTTTTTAGCAGAGGATGGATGTTTGATCCCTGAGTCGATTGAGTTGGATGCGTGGATCGAGCTAAAAGAGCGGCCACCCATTTATTTGGGTCCTTTATTCTGTCTCGATTTAGCTCATGCCCGCTTGCTCGCTCAAGGTGACAGAAGTGGGCTAGTGGGGAGCTTATTGTTACCTGATTATGAACCCCAACCCATAAGCCTAAAACTGACGACAAAAATCAGGGTTTATGGCGAACATCAATTACTTGAAAACCAATCACAATTAACCCTCTCCCAATATAAAAAGTCCCTGTGGCTTAAACCTCTTAGCAGAGTGGACTTCCGTTACGAGCTGGGAGCATATCCCGATTTTATCTTCCAATATCAGCAGCATAAATTGGCGCTTGTTGGCAGTGAGGATTTGAGTTGTTTGGGCATTTATCACTTGCAGCGACTATGGCAAAAAATTCAGTTGCAAAAGCGTGGACAAACCAATGAGGTGGCAGAGGGAGAATGGAGCCTAGATAAAGCGCTGCTGGATCTGTGCGGTATTGGATTAGAACCTGGGATCAAGGCGCTCTATCAATTTGATAAACAAACTGATTTTATCGCCTTCGTTCAAAGACAAACTAAACTGACCACCGCGGATATTGTCGGTATTAATCAGCGATTGCGTGCCTTATCCCAAGCTGAGCTAGAAAGCGGCAATACCGAGTTAGCTTATGGTAACGCTTTACCTCAAGTGCTTACCGATGCCCAACTCGCCTTTTGGCAACGGGAGGGATATTTAGTCATCCCGCAAGTGTTGTCAAAAGCCCAATGCGAGGCCAGTCGAGCCGTGATTTGGCAACAGCTTGGCGCGAATGAAAATGATCCATCAACTTGGTATCAGTCCCATGAGTTGATGCAGAAAATCATGCTGCAGTTATTTCGTCATCCTATCCTCGATGCCAATCGGCAAGCACCTCTAATCCGTCAAGCCTTTGAACAATTATGGCAGCGAACCGATTTAGTGATGACGACTGATAGAGTGAGTTTTAATCCCCCTGAAACGCCCACTTGGCAGTTTCCTGGCCCGCATATGCATTGGGATATGCCATTGCAACTGCCTGTGCCATTTGGGACTCAAGGATTGATTTATCTTACGGATACCCCTGCCGAGCAAGGGGCATTTTGCTGTGTTCCCGGTTTTCACCTCAAAATAGAAACTTGGCTACAGGAACAAAACAAGACTGATATTGAGTTGCAGCAACAGCGTTGGGAGGAGTGGCCCATTAAACCCATTTCCGCAAACGCAGGGGATTTAATTATTTGGCACCATGCCTTGCCCCATGGACCGACGCCCAATCGAGGCGTGTTACCACGCATGGTGCAGTACATTAACTTCTACCCAATGGCCTGCTAATGATTGATTTTAATGAACAGCAGCAACGCCATTGGCAATTGCTGCATCAGCCTGAATCATTGTTTTTACTGCATCAAGCGCAGGATGTTGAGCATTTTATTGCTCTGATGGCAGACTTCCTCAATTGGCCTGAGCTAAATTTAGAGCAGATGCTGGCATTTATTGCCTTGCAGCAACAAGGGTTCATTCCGGATTTAGCACGCTTTAGCCAAGTTTGGTTTCCTTCTCGTTATCATTCTCAAACCAAAACAATCAGTTGGGTTCCGGTTTTTAAGCGGTTATCAAACCCTTTTTTGGAGGACGATATCTGCGATGCTCGTCGTGGTTTACTGGCTAGTTTTATCCAGCCTCAAACCTTGCTCGAACCCTTATTATCCCAACGCGAAAGTTTGTCCGCTATCAATCCTAACTTGATGATTTTCCATTGGTCTCGTTGTGGGTCAACACTCGTTTCAAGCAGTTTTTCCCTACTCAAAACTTGCCGAGTGTTATCCGAATCTATGCTCTGCAGCGATGTGATGCACCATGATGCTTGGCCTTCGGCCTTAACACCGCAGCTGGTGGATTTATGTTTAAGGCTGCAAGGGCGGTTGCGGCCTGATGAGCGTGAGCTAGTGATCAAGTGGAATGCGTGGGATTTAGCTTGTTGGCCCATGTTGCTAGAACTCTACCCTAATAGTCGAGTGCTATGTCTTATGCGCCATCCCAGAGATATTTTGGCTTCGCATCAACGAGAGGCTGGGATGCATATGGCGGGGCGAGTGAAGGCTGTATTTCTCCATGCATTGCCGCTTAGTGAAAACACACATGGTGAGCCTAGTGTAGATGCATTTCGAATGGGTGTGTTACATGGTTTTGCCCAGCAAACTGCTGCACTTTATCAATCAAGTCATTGCATCTTAATGGATTATCAACAATTAAATGCGCTTAAACCCAGCGCACTTTCGGCCATTTTAGAATGGCCGTTAGCCGCAGAAGATATTGAGCATTGGCAAGGCCACTGGCGCTTTGATGTAAAGCGACAAGGGCAATTGTTTGTACCCATGGTACCCGTGCTATCTACCCCATTAAATGAATCACAAACTCTCTCATGGCAGCTGTTATTGAATGCTTATGAGCAACTGTTGCAACCTTTAGTTCGAGATAAAAACCATGATGCTAGCTGAGTTAAATCCATTCACTGGCTTGAGTATTAAGCCTGCCAATGCAAGCGATAACCTATTTATGGCAGAACTTTTTTATTCAACTAAAACCTTCTTCTATGAGCTTGGTTTACCCCTTGATGTCGTACAGAACATGTTGGAGCAACAATATCGGCTGCAACAAGTCTCCTATCGGGAGCAATATCCACATGCCATTACCTATATATTGTTTTATCAGCAACAAGCGGTCGGCAAACTAATGCTCGATACCAATGAGCATAGGGTTCATCTTGTTGATTTTATTATTGCGCCAAGTATGCGAGGTCGCGGTTTAGGCTCTGCGGTATTAGAGGCGGTCAAGCTTGAGGCGAGGCAACGTCAGTTGCCTGTTCATTTATCAGTAGAGAGTGAAAATACTCAAGCTAAATCACTTTATTTACGGCATGGATTTCAGTTTCAAAGCCGTTCCGAAACCTATGAGTCAATGCTATGGCCTTAAACGTCGGCAGATAATTTACACAAAATTATTTCTGCTTAATTGTGTTTGCCGATTTTTCAGATATGTTTAGTTGTAGCTAAATTGTTTTCATTATGTTTCACAGTAGACCATCGATTGTGTGATGTGAATGATGTTGTCATCAGCAAAAGGACTCGCTGTCGATTAATTGTCGTGAGTAATTAAGTCATTGCAAGACGTTACATAGACAAAGTCGTTATTTAAGGAGAAATACAATGTCAGATCCATTTATCGGTCAAATCTCTATGTTTGCCGGCAACTTTGCTCCCCGTGGCTGGGCACTTTGTAATGGGCAGTTACTGTCTATCTCGCAAAACTCTGCACTTTTTGCAATTCTGGGTACTACCTATGGTGGCAATGGCCAAACGACCTTTGCGCTGCCTAATTTACAAGGGCGTGTGCCTGTGCACGCAGGCCAAAGCCCTGGTACAAGCCAATATACTTTGGGTGAGGTAAGTGGAACCGAGAATGTAACATTGACGATCAGTGAATTGCCGACTCATAGTCATGGTGTTGCATTGAGTGGAACTGGAAATGTCAGTGTTGCGCTTGGGGCATCTTCAGCTAACGGTAATGCACCAGCACCGGGACCAACGACAGTACCTGCCAAGGTATCCAGCGGATTAAATGCGCTCAACGCATATAGCACTACTGCACCTAATACCACGCTTTTGCCAGTGAATACCACCACGACCGTTAATGTGACTGGTAATACGGGTGTAGTCGGTAACAACCAGCCCGTTCCTATTTTACAACCTTATGTAGTGGTTAATTTTATTATCGCAACTGAAGGGATTTTCCCTTCGCGTAATTAAATTTACATGAACTAGATAGGGGAATCTGTAAGAGAAATAGTGCGTAAGTAGTACGCACTATTTGCATTTAGGGCAAGTTATTTATGGGGAATTATCATGCATCAACCTGCTTATAAAGCGATACATGCCGTTAAGAATCTTATTGTTAGATTCTGGCATTCTTATTGGACAATACTTATTGTAGGCAGTTTGTTTGCGATGACTTCCCTTGGTGCTAATGCACAAAACCGATCCTATGATTTTACAGCTAATGATACCGTTACACTGACTAATGCGGCTTCTGCGCTATCGAACCGGACGACATTTACACTGGAGTTCTGGGCGCAATTTACCAATGTCAGTGGCATTATCAATTTAGTGGATATCACCGGTGGTAACGATGCTGGTGGTCTCATATTGAACGCAGGCAAACTGACTGTCGATTTGGCCTGTGATTTTGGTTGCTTGACGGAAAGTAATGCACTGTCCTTAAGTGCGGGGACCTGGTATCACATTGCAGTAGTATTTGATAACGGAACTTGGGATTTTTATGTCGATGGAGTAGCACAGGGTATCAATATTCTTGATCAAGGGGCTATCAATGTTGTCCCTGATTATGCTGGATCGTCGGTGACCAACCTGCTGTTTGGTATGCAAAACCACCCATCTGTCGATGATTTTGTAGGTAGCATTGATGACATACGTTTATGGAGTAGTGCACGCACCCAAACGCAAATTCAAAACAATCGTAGTATGGAGTTGGTGGGGAATGAAACCGGTTTATTGGGTTATTGGAAGTTAAATGAAACCAGTGGTACTACCGTAAATGACAGTCAAACCAATAGCAGCTCGCTCACTGGTACCAGCAGCGGCATTGGCTTTAATCCTGTGGGCGCTTTTTCTACCGATACTCTTGCTCCGACGGTAAGTTCTATTTCCGCCAGTACCACAAACGGTACCTACAAAGTAGGCGATGTTATTGGTGTTCAGGTGAATTTTGATGAAACTGTGTTGGTCACTGGCACACCTCAACTCACACTTGAAACAGGCACTACTGATCGCACTATTGACTACACCAGCGGCAGTAATTCTAGTAGCTTGACGTTCAACTACACGGTTCAATCTGGTGACATCTCGGCCGATTTGGATTATGTGGCGACCAATTCTTTAGCGCTAAACAGTGGCACTATCCGCGATGCAGCCAGCAACAATGCCATTCTAACCTTGCCAAGCCCTGGGACTGCCAATTCTTTGGGCGCAAATAAGAATATTGTTATTGATGGCATAGCGCCCACTATATCTTCTGTGACAGCCAGTACAGCCAATGGCACTTATAAAGTGGGCGATAGCATCAGTATCCAAGTTAACTTTAGCGAAGTGGTGAATGTCACTGGTACGCCACAACTGACTCTGGAAACTGGCACAACGGATCGCACCATTAATTATGCGAGTGGTAGTGGCTCCAGCAGCTTGACCTTCAGCTATACGGTTCAGGCGGGCGACAACAACAGCGATTTGGACTATGTATCAACCAATTCGCTGGCGTTGAACGGCGGCAGTATTCGCGATGCGGCTACGAATAATGCGACCCTTACACTGGCTTCACCCGGAGCGGCTAATTCATTAGGCGCTAACAAAGCGTTGGTGGTGGATGGCGTCGTGCCCTTTGTAACCAGTACTGCCCCTGTTGGCGGCGCGGTTTCAACGGATCCCAGCGTGGATTTCAGCGTGAATTTCAGTGAGTCTGTCAGTAATATTTCCACTGACGATTTCGCTTTGGGAACTACAGGTGGTGCAACAGGCACGATTGCAAGTGTATCTGCTAGTTCGGGCTCCAGTGTGACAGTGACGGTGAGTGGTATTACTGGCAATGGTACGATAAAGCTCAACCTGAACGGTTCCACCAATATTTCTGATGCGGCAGGCAATGCTGGCCCAGCAGCTTATACCAGTGGCACGAGCCATACGGTAGCCATTCCAACGGCACCGGATGCACCAGCGATAGGCACTGCAACGGCAGGCGTTGGACAGGCCACAGTCGCCTTTACTGCACCGGTCAATAACGGTGGCTCGGCAATTACTGGTTATACCGTGACTTCCAATCCCGGCGGTATTACCGCAGGTGGTAATGGATTTACAACGTCTCCGATAACGGTAACGGGCCTTACGAATGGCACGGCTTATACTTTTACAGTGACGGCAACTAATGCCATTGGAACAAGCATTGTGTCTGGTGCTTCCAATTCAGTGGTGCCCAAAGCTAATCAAACAATTACTTTCAATAATCCCGGTGCACAGAACTTTGGTACCAGTCCGACCCTAAGTGCGACTTCTAGCTCGGGCTTGACGGTCAGCTTCTCATCTTCAACGACGGGGATCTGTACCATCACCTCTGGAGGTGCGTTGACCTTTGTTAACTCTGGCTCATGTACTATCGATGCCGACCAGGTCGGGAATGCGGCCACCAATGCTGCAACGACGGTAAGCCAAAGCTTTACCGTTAATGCTGTTGTCCCCAGTGCTCCAACGATTGGCTCCGCAACGGCCGGGGATACTCAAGCATCGGTTAGCTTTACAGCCCCCGTTAGCACTGGTGGTGCACCGATCCTTGCCGGAGGCTACACTGTCACCGCTAGCCCCGGTGGTGCAACGGGTACTGGATCTGGTTCGCCGATTACAGTGACAGGGCTGACTAACGGAGTGGCCTACACTTTTACTGTCACAGCGACTAACTCCGCAGGTACTGGTGCTGCGTCTGCAGCATCCAATTCAGTCACACCCGCATCGCCTCAGACTATTACTTTTGCTAACCCTGGGGCGCAGAATTTTGGAACGTCGCCCAACTTGTCTGCCAACTCAACATCAGGCTTAGCCGTCAGCTTTAGCTCATCTACCACAGGGGTATGTACGGTTAGCGGTTCAACCCTGACTTTTGTCACTGCAGGTACTTGTACCATCAACGCTGAGCAGGCTGGTAATTCGTCCTATCTGGCCGCCGCCACGGTCAGCCGAACATTTACAGTAAATGCTGTTGTACCGAGTGCGCCAACAATTGGCACAGCAACGGCCAGTGACATGCAAGCAAACGTATCCTTTATTGCCCCGGTTAACACGGGTGGAACCTCCCTAACAGGATATACCGTGAGCGTCAGCCCGCCTGATGTTGCCCCAGTTGATGGTGCCAGTTCGCCGATTTTAGTGACAGGCTTGACTAATGGACAGGCCTATACCTTTACGGTAACGGCAAATAACTCTGCTGGCACAGGCGCTGCATCAGCTGCATCAAATAGCGTGACGCCCGCAGCAAGCCAATCCATTACTTTCACTAATCCGGGATCGCAAAACTTTGGTACTTCACCGACTTTGACTGCAACGTCTGATTCAGGTTTGGCACCAACCTTTACCTCATCCACTCCGAGTGTCTGTACCATCACCAGTGGGGGCTTATTGAGCTTTGTCACTGTAGGCACTTGTACCATCAACGCAGACCAAGTGGGCAATGCGAGTTATTTGGCGGCGACTCAAGTGAGTCGTTCATTCAGTATCAATGCCGTTGTGCCAAGCGCGCCAACAATCGGCACTGCCACTGCGGGGAATGCTCAAGCAACGGTGAGTTTTAGTGCTCCGGCATTCACTGGTGGTGATGCCATTACGGGCTATTCCTTAGTATCGACTCCAGGCGGTATTACGGCATCGGGTACTTCTTCACCCATCACGATAATGGGATTAACCAATGGGACTTCCTATTCATTTACGGTTGCAGCTATAAACTCAGCAGGAACCAGTAGCGCCTCCTCGGCGAGTAACGCAGTGAAGCCTAATGGTGCTCCCGTTATCAGTTCAACCGCACTCACGAGTGCCACCCAAGATGCAGCCTATAGCTACACCTTGGTAGCAACGGACAGCGATGTGGGCGACAGTGTCACCTTAAGCGCCGTGACACTGCCAAGTTGGCTGAGCTTTAATGCCGCGACTGGCGTGCTGAGTGGTACCCCAACTAATGCTAACGTGGGCAGCCATGCCGTGGTACTACGCGCCACCGATGTGGATGGTTTAACCGCAGAGCAAAGCTTCAGCATTGTGGTGGCAAACGTCAACGATGCACCAACCATCAGTTCAACGGCGTTAACCAGTGCCACCCAAGATGCAGCCTATAGCTACACCTTGGTCGCAAGCGACAGCGATGTCGGCGACAGTGTCACCTTAAGTGCCGTTACACTGCCAAGTTGGCAGAGCTTTAATGCAGCCACGGGTGTGCTGAGTGGTACCCCAACTAATGCTAACGTCGGCAGCCATGCGGTGGTGCTACGCGCTACGGATGTGGATGGTCTGACGATTGACCAGAGCTTTACCATTGTGGTGGCAAACGTCAACGATGCACCGACCATCAGTTCAACGGCGTTAACCAGTGCTACCCAAAATGCGGCCTATAGCTACACCTTGGTAGCAACGGATAGCGATGTGGGCGACAGTGTCACCTTAAGTGCCGTCACTCTGCCAAGCTGGCTGAGCTTCAATGCGGCGACAGGAGTCCTCAGTGGTACCCCAGCTAACGCTAATGTCGGCAGTCATGCCGTGGTGCTACGCGCCACCGATGTCGATGGCTTAACCGCAGAGCAAAGCTTCAGCATTGTGGTGGCAAACGTCAACGATGCACCGACCATCACCTCTAGTGCACAGACTAGCGCTACCCAAGATGCGGCCTATAGCTACACCTTGGTAGCAACGGATAGCGATGTGGGCGATAGTGTCACCTTAAGCGCGGTTACACTGCCAAGCTGGCTGAGCTTTAATGCCGCGACGGGCGTGTTAAGTGGTACCCCAACTAATGCCAATGTCGGCAGTCATGCCGTGGTGCTACGCGCCACGGACGGGGATGGTCTGACGATTGACCAGAGCTTTACGATTGTGGTGGCAAACGTTAATGATGCGCCGACCATCAGTTCAACGGCGTTAACCAGCGCTACCCAAGATGCAGCCTATAGCTATACCTTGGTAGCAACGGACAGCGATGTGGGCGACAGTGTCACCTTAAGCGCAGTCACTCTGCCGAGTTGGCTGAGCTTTAATGCCGCGACTGGCGTGTTAAGTGGCACCCCAACTAATGCCAATGTCGGCAGTCATGCCGTGGTGCTACGCGCCACCGATGTGGATGGTTTAACCGCAGACCAGAGCTTCAGCATTGTGGTGGCAAACGTCAACGATGCACCAACCATCACCTCTAGTGCACAGACTAGCGCCACCCAAGATGCGGCCTATAGCTACACCTTGGTGGCGACCGACAGCGATGTGGGCGACAGTGTCACCTTAAGCGCAGTCACTTTGCCAAGTTGGCTGAGCTTCAATGCAGCCACGGGCGTGTTAAGTGGCACCCCAACTAACACCAATGTCGGCAGTCATGCCGTGGTGCTTCGCGCCACCGATGTGGATGGTTTAACCGCAGACCAGAGCTTTACGATTGCAGTGGCAAACGTCAACGATGCGCCTGTCGCTTCCAATCAGTCTGTAGCTCTTGAGGAAGACAGTTCGGTGATGATCACGCTTGCGGGTGAGGATGCCGATAATGATCCTCTGACCTATGAGATCAGCGCCCAACCTGCCTCTGGTACCTTAGAGCAGCACGGTAGTGTCTGGCTCTATACGCCTGAGAAGGATTTTAATGGTACTGACTCTATTGGCTTTATCGCTAAAGATGCAGAGCTGAGCTCAGAGCCTGCCACAGTCACCATTACGGTTACGCCAGTGAACGACGATCCTCAAGCTGTCGATGACAGCTATACCTTAACCAGTACTGCAAATGACACCTATTCGTTAGCTGTGTTGGCAAACGATGTGGATGTCGATGGTGACACCTTAAGCATTGATGGTGCTGCTGCGGATATTGGCAGTGTACAAATCACTGCTGATGGACTCAGCTTTACCGCGCCCGAGGCTTATGTGGGGCCTGTTGCACTGCGTTATACCATTAGCGATGGCAACAAAGGCCGAGCAACCGCCAAAGTGAATGTGCTGATTGAAGGCGCTGACTCAGCGAGTCAACCCGTGATCACTCTACCTGATGATGTTGAGGTGAATGCGACAGGCCTGTTTACGCGGGTGAAACTCGGTTTTGCCAAGGCGGTTGACCGTAATGGCCATCCATTACCCGTGTCGCTGGTGAATAAGAGCTTATTCTTCGCCCCTGGCAACTCCTTAGCCTATTGGCAGGCAGTAGACAGCGAGGGCAACAAGGCGATTAAAGCGCAGAAGGTCAAAGTCAATCCATTGATTTCGCTGAGCAAAGATCAAGTTATTGCAGAAGGGAATCAAGTGACCGTGAGTGTTCACCTCAACGGAGAGGCACCAAGCTATCCGCTGAGTATTCCTTACACAGTGTCAGGAACGGCAGACAGCAGCGACCATGATTTGGTTGATGGCGTAGTGGAGATAGCCTCAGGACAAATGGCAGAAATCCACTTTACTACCTTGAACGATGGTGTGAGTGAAGGGAATGAAGAGGTATTAATCAGCCTTGACCCAAGCCTGAATCTTGGTAGTAAGCAGCAGACCCAAGTGGTGATTACCGAAGCCAATATTGCACCACAGCTTAGTTTGGCGGTGACTCAAGCTGGCCAACAGCAGGTGATAGTCGCGCAAAATGGCGGCGATGTGCATATTCGTGCCACCGCCTCCGATGCCAATGAGCAAGATACATTAACGCTGACGTGGGCAAGCGGTGCGTTAAGCTTGCAAGCGGATGCGACGGGGATGATGTTCTCTCCAGCCGCGGTAACGCCGGGGATTTATCCCGTGAGCTTAACAGCGACCGATGATGGTTCGCCTGTGCTGTCGAGTACCGAAACGGTGTACATCGTAGTGCGTCCAAGTTTAGCCGCATTGACGAGTGCTGATACGGATGGCGATTTAATCCCCGATGTTCAAGAAGGCTATAGCGATAGCGATAGTGATGGCATCCCAGATTATTTGGATGCGAACAATGACTGTAATGTGATGCCTGAAGGGGAATTGCAGCCAGTGTACTTCTTGGCCGAAGGGCAAGCGGGCGTCTGTTTACGTTTGGGAAATATTGCCCTAAGCCGTGGACAGAGCGGCGTGCAACTACAGCCTGAAGCTGTGGCTGAAGATGCTTTAGCCGCAAATGTGGGTGGTATTTTCGACTTTATCGCGACGGGTCTACCACAACAGGGCCAAAGCTATAGCTTGGTATTGCCACAACGCTCGCCCGTTCCAGCGAATGCCGTCTACCGCAAGTTTAATGCGCAAGCGGGCTGGCGAGACTTTGTGATTGATGCAAACAACACTGTTGCCAGTACTGAGGGGGAACGTGGTTTCTGCCCTCCGCCGGGGGATAGCCGTTGGACGCCGGGATTAACCGAAGGCCATTGGTGTGTGCAGTTGACTATCGAAGACGGTGGCCCTAACGATGATGATGGTGTGGCTAACCGTACTATCGTCGACCCAAGTGGCGTTGCTGTGATGCTCAATGGTAACCACTTGCCTGTCGCCAATCCCGACTCGGCAGCAATTGCTTGGAACCAGAGTATTGATGTCAATGTGCTTGCCAACGATACGGATAGCGATGGGGATAGTTTGAGTGTTACTCAAGTGATCAGTGAGTTTGGCACTGCCACAGTGTTAGCGGATCAACGGATCAGTTACACGCCAGCGGTAGACTTTATCGGCACCGATGTGTTGGTGTATAGCATTACCGATGGTAAAGGTGGTACGGCAAGTAGTGAGCTGACGATCGTGGTCAATGGTAACACTGCACCTGTGACTGTCGATGACAGCGCCGCTACCGATGACCGTACCAGCTTGCTTATCGATGTGCTGAGTAATGACACCGATGTGGATGGTAATACGTTGACCCTATTAAGTGCGACGGCTCAACAGGGCACTGTGGCTATCGAAGCCAATAAACTGCGCTATATCCCTAAAACAGGATTCGATGGTGTGGATACCGTGACCTATAGGATTAGCGATGGCCAAGGTGGTGAAGCGACGGGGCAGGTGCTTATCACAGTGAAAGCCTATCAAGAGGTCATTATCGATAATAAGTCAGGAGGAGGCAGTATGACCTCATGGGCGTTGGCATTTATCTTAGCGTGCGCGATATTGCGTCGCCGAGAATTACAGCGATTGGCCTTAGGCTGCCTGTTATTGCTCAGTGTGACGCAACAGGCACAGGCAACAGACTGGTATGTTGAGGGTTTTATCGGCCAAGCGCAGGCCGATAAAACACTGCCTGAGTTAAACGCCCAAGTCGGAGAGGGACAACTCCTCAGCGTCGATGACTCGGATACCGCATTTGGGGTGAGTCTAGGTTATCAATGGACACCGATTGTGGCGTTGGAACTGGGCTATGCCGATTTTGGTGAAGGAAGCGCGAGAATTAAGGGCTCGACGTTAACGCCAGCGCAATACCATGAGTTGGTGAAAACCGTCACCCCAGTGCTTGCCGATGGGGTTATGCTTGGCCTGAGGCTTACCTTGCTTGAACATGAGGGTTGGCGCTTTGAAGTACCCGTTGGCTTGTTCCATTGGCAAGCGGATATTAGTAGTACCATGGGCAATACCACGATAACGACTGATTTAGATGGCACAGATTGGTATGCGGGAGTGCGTTTTAGTTACCAATTTAGTGATGCTTGGTCTGTGGGTTTAGGTTATCAATACCTTGCTATAGAGCCGAATGACCTATTGAGCTATCAACTCAATCTGCGTTATCAGTTTTAGATGATATTGACATCAAAAGGGGCTTAGCCCCTTTTTTGTGGGTGAATTTTCGCGATAAAAAGCGGGAAAGTTTTAGCCGCTTCTCCTTTGTTATTGCTTAGTGCGTGACTTAAATCCCATTACTTGGGTGGTGGTCTTTGGAATAGCCGCACTAAATTCAGGTTGTAGATTAAAGACAGGATAGTAAGATTGTCACTTATCCTAGTTAGTTTGTTGCTATTTTTATCCAGGGGCAGTTATGTCACAGCGGCACCACAAGCCGGAAATCTTGCATACTGAAGTTGTCGCTAAGAGCCGTTTGTTTCAAATTGAACAAGTCCATCTTAAATTCTCTAACGGTGTCGAGCGCCAGTATGAGCGGATGAAGGGCGGAAGCCGTGGCGCTGTGATGGTTGTACCCATTCATCAAGGTAACATGCTGTTAGCCCGTGAATATGCAGCTGGTACTGACAATTACGAGCTAGGTTTTCCTAAGGGATTAATAGACCCTGGTGAGCAAGCTATCGAAGCGGCCAATCGAGAATTGCAGGAAGAAATTGGTTTTGGGGCCCGTAAGCTGACCCTGTTGAAAGAACTTAGCCTTGCGCCGGGTTATTTCTCTAGCAAGATGCAAATTTTCATAGCAGAAGATTTATATGAAAGCCGCCTCGAAGGCGATGAGCCAGAACCCATAGATGTGGTGCCTTGGGCGTTGGCCGAGTGGGAAGCGTTACTCGAAAATAGCGATTTTTCGGAATCCCGTAGTGTGAGCGCATTGTTTTTAGCGCAGAAACACCTACAACTTAAATAATCTTTTTTGTTATAGCATTCAGCAATTGAGTGCTTGTGGATCATTCGCGATGTTAGCGATTGGAGTGGTTATGAAGCCAGAAGAGTTAATCGACGAGGTGATTGCGATAGCAACGGATGCGGGTCGCACTATTCGTGAGATTTACCTCAAGGGTAATTTTGAGCGAGAAACCAAGTCTGATAATACCCCTGTCACCTCGGCGGACCTAGCGGCGAATAAGCTGATTTGTGAACGCTTAGCCGCATTGACGCCCGATATTCCTATCCTGTCTGAAGAGGCTGCCGATATTCCCCTGAGTGAGCGTGTCGGCTGGAAACGTTATTGGTTAGTCGACCCTCTCGATGGCACGGGAGAGTTTATTGCCGGTAGTGGTGATTTTTCGGTGATCATTGCGTTGGTGGAGCACAATCGTCCAGTAATGGGTGTGGTCTATGTGCCGATGACGCAGGTGTGTTACTACGCCATCGCGGGATTAGGTGCCTATAAACGCACCGATAAGCAGGAAGTGCGCATCAGTAGTAGGCAAATTCAGCACCGTGAGCAAGTTTCCCTAAGGTTAGCGGTGAGTCGTCGTCAGGATCCTCAATCTGTATTAACTCTATTCAATCATCCTAAGCATTGTGAACTGGTGGTCATGGGCGGTGCGGCCTTGAAGAGTTGTCTGGTCGCCGAAGGACGCGCCGATTGTTATGTGCGAGTCGGGCCTACGGGAGAGTGGGATACCGGCGCCGCACAGATCATTATTGAGGAAGCGGGTGGTCAGCTTATGGATACCGAGCTGCAACCTTTAACCTACAACGAACGTGAGACGCTTGAAAATCCTAACTTTATTGTTGTTGGTGCGCCCAATTTAGCGTGGGATAAAATTTTAATTGGTGAATAGGTTTACATGCAGTCGATTCGTCCAGTATTAAAGTCAGAGTTAGCCGACGTTTTTCAACTTGAACAGGCTATCTTTGGCGATCATTGTTATCCCGATTTTTTCTTCCGCCAAGGGTTTGATTGTTGGCCTGAGCAGTTTCTGGTTGCCGTAGACGCTGACGGGGAGCTTTTAGGCTATTTGCTCTGCGCTCAAAGTGGCGACCCTACCTGTATGTGGATCCTGTCCGTGGCGGTGAGTGAGCAAGCCCGCGGGCGAGGCATTGGTAAACAATTAATACAACAATGTTTAAGCCAAATACCACCTCTGGTTAAGCGGGTGGATTTAACTGTCGATCCCCATAATCCTGCCCATGGTTTATATCAGCGTTTAGGGTTTGTCGATACTGCCTTCGAAGCGGACTATTTTGGCGCTGGGGCCGACAGAGTCGTGATGAGTTATCACTGCCGCTAGGTAAAAGTTCAATGTCGAAACGGCGCTCTCGATTCAGGGCGTCGTTTTTTATGTGCTAAAAGTTAAATTCCCTCCAGGGTTGCCATCGAGCGATTGCCCAGAGTTAGACTTTCTTCCCTCATTTTTATGCCTTTTACTTCATGCTGTACGCAAAATAAACTTATTTTGAACGTTGTTTTTTATTTTTCAGACTGTTAATCTCACTGCATTCAACAGGGAGTGAGACCTATGGCGAGACGCAAAGAGCATAGTCATGATGAAATTCGTACTATGGCAGTAGAAGCGGCAATGGCACTGCTGCAACAGCAAGGGACACAAGAACTGAGTTTACGCAAGATTGCTAGCCAGATTGGCTATGTGCCGAGTACCTTAATTAATATCTTTGGTAGCTATAACTACCTTTTGTTAGCCGTTTCTGAGGCAACGCTGCAGGCGCTGATGCATGAGCTCTCCGAGGTAAATGCAGATAATAGTCGCAATAAAATCATCAACATGGCGCAAAAATACGCTGAGTTTGCCCATGCACAGCGCCAATGTTTTAAGTTGGTATTTGAACTGCAGCTACTCGACTCCGAACCTTTGCCCGAATCTCAAGGCCATCTTATCGCGAGTTTATTCAGTTTAATTGAACGTGAGTTAGCCCTGTTGTTCCCCCATAAGACTGCTGAGCAGCAACTCCAAATGAGTCGAGTACTCTGGGGCGGCATCCACGGCCTCACGGCATTGTCACTGGATAATAAATTGTTTGCCGATACGGCATCTTTACCCGCTTTACTAGAAAGTCATGTGACTGGGTATTTACAGGGAATGGGTTATCAGAGGGAAGCATCATGCTGCTAACAAAACGTTTTTTACCGTATTTCGCAACCCAATGTCTGGGCGCACTTAACGACAATATCTATAAAAATGTGTTGCTGTTGCTCGTCACCTTCAGCCAAGTCAATGATTTACCCATTAGCGTCGACATGTTTGTTAATTTGGCTGCAGGGGTCTTTATCCTGCCGTTTTTCCTGTTCTCTGCCCATGCTGGCGTCGTGGCCGACAATATGGATAAAGCCAAACTTATCCGTCGCTTAAAACTGCTCGAAGTCATCATTATGTTCAGCGCCGCACTCGCTATTGTGAGTGAGAATTACATGATGATGTTATTACTGCTGTTTTTAACCGGTAGCCAGTCAGCCTATTTTGGTCCGGTCAAATATTCCCTCTTGCCTCAAGCCTTAAAAGAGGATGAGTTAGTGACGGGCAATGCCTGGGTTGAGATGGGGACGTTTTTGTCTATCTTGATCGGTACCTTGAGTGCCGGGATCTTAGTGTCTGAAAACAACGCCACCTTGTGGTCGGCCATCACGGTTGCAGCCCTTGCCTTGGCGGGGTATTTGTCTAGCCGTGCGATCCCTGCTTTACCGCCGCAGGGCACGGTACAGAAAATCCAATTTCGTCCATTATCAGGCACTTGGCGCACCATTAAGAAGGCACGCCAAACGCCTTCGATTTGGATGGCCATCCTCGCCATTAGCTGGTTCTGGTTTTTGGGGGCGACATATCTGACCCAATTCCCTAACTTTGCCAAGCTGCATTTGCACTCTGGCGCGACAGTGGTGTCGCTGCTACTGGGAATGTTCTCTATTGGGATTGCGGTGGGCTCCTTTGTCTGTGAGCGTTTTTCCTTTGGCCATGTGGAGTTAGGCTTGTTGCCCTTTGGGGTGCTCGGGTTAACCGTGTTTGGTGTGGACTTGCTGTGGGCGATTCCGCCTGCACCAGCGGATGCTAGTTTTGTTTATGGCTTACAAAGCTTTATTGCCGAGCAGAAGCATTATCGAGTGATGCTGGACTTCTTTATGATTGGGGTCAGCGGAGGTCTGTTTATCGTCCCTCTGTACGCCTTTATTCAAGCGCGTTCTGCGAAGGGAGAATGTGCGCAAGCGATTGCCGCGAATAACATTATGAACTCGCTCTTTATGGTGGCGTCAGCGTTGTTGTCTATGCTGTTACTCGGTGTGGCTGGCTGGAGTATTCCACAGTTGTTCTTACTGCTAGCCGTGATGAATTTCGTTGTTGCTCTCTATGTGTATTCACAAGTGCCTGAGTTTACCCAACGATTTATCAGTTACTTACTCAGCCATGTGATGTATCGAGTGACTGTGACTGGGCGGGAAAAGATCCCCAAAGAAGGCGCGGGTATCATAGTCTGTAACCATGTGAGCTATGTGGATGCGTTGATCATTATGGGCGCGTCGACCCGGCCGATTCGTTTTGTGATGGATAAATCGATCAGTGAAATTCCGGTGCTGAAATACCTGTTCCGCCATGCAGGAGTGATTCCGATTTGTTCGCCACGCCAGAGTGAGGCGACTTACAATCAAGCCTTTGAATCAATTCATGAGGCGTTAGCGAATGGCGAGTTGGTGTGTATCTTCCCCGAAGGTCGTTTAACGCCGGATGGTGAACTCGGCGAGTTTCGCCCTGGTATCGATAAAATCTTGGCCCGCGATCCCGTGCCCGTAATCCCTATGGCGCTCAATGGTCTGTGGGGCTCTTACTTCAGTCATAAAGATGGCCATGCATTGACCACAATGCCGAAACGCTTCTGGTCCAAGGTATCGGTGAGCTTAACGGATGTGGTGGATGGTCAAAGCGCTGATCGGCACTCGCTAAGGGATAGTGTCTTGAATCTGCTCAATAAGTCCTAACTTGACGAGATAGATAAAGAAAACCGTGGCAGTTAGCACACGGTTTTCTTGTTTTTAACATGCTGAGCTGTACTTGTTTAGCCAAGATTATCTTGCGATAAGTTATCTAACCACTGATGCATGTCTTGGTGATTTCCCCTAAAAAGCACTCTATGTGCTTTTTTTGCTAATTGGTATTCATACATAGGGTCGTAATACTTTTGCAGTAGCAGGCTTATCCAAGTTAAATGCTGTGAGGTTTGGTTTTGATTGAGTTGCTGCGTCAGAGCCAGTTGCATGATGTCTTGTAATTCTTGAAATTGTTTACCACCGAGACGTTTACGAATACTGGTAAGACTCTGCAAAAGATATTGGCTAAAGGCATCAAAGCCTGCCTCAATACCTAAGCGTTCAACAAAACCGTGATGCATTTTATGAACATATTCATCGAGTAAGCGACTTAGCCTAATGTCATCATCTTCTTCGAGTACTACAATATCGGCTGCCTGCATGGCGCTATAAAAGCTTTGCGGCAGCGCCGAGCGGCCAATCAAAAAGCTTTCATCCTCGAGCAACAAACAGGCGTGATTGCCTAATTGATGGTGCAACAGGGCAATGGCGAGCCGATTTTCAAAGTTAATTTGCGTTGGTTGTGGGTCGATGTTTTTACCAAAACTCGATCCTCTGTGATTGGCGATACCCTCAAGATCCACTGCCTCTTTGCGCTGTTTTAAAAAATCCGTTTTACCGCAGCCCGTCATACCACTTAGGCTTAACAAGCGTTGTTCGTTAGGGATGGCATCAATCACACCAATTAAATATTGGCGCATGCCTTTGTAGCCACCCTGTACATAAGGTACGACTACGCCCGCTTCTTTTAGCCATTGCTGAGTTAATTGTGAACGCAGGCCACCACGAAAGCAGTAAAGATAAGCTTCGGGGTGGGCCGATAAAAAGTGTAACCAAGCATCAATTCTTTGTTGTTTTACTGCGCCATGTACGAGGGAGTGGCCCAAGGCTATTGCAGCTTGCTGACCTTGCTCTTTATAACAAGTGCCGACCTTTTCCCTTTCTTTATCAACCATTAACGGCAGATTTGCCGAGGAAGGAAACGCGCCGCGGTCAAACTCGATTGGCGCCCTTAAGTCGATTAATGGCTGCCCAGCAACAAAGATATCGTGATATTGCTGGGCGGGAATGATCATCGCTGACATTAACACAGCACTACATTAGCGGTGGAGGTGGGCGTTTCTAATGAGCCAATACAGATAGGCTCAATTTGATGGGCATTAAGCAGTGCCACCAGTTCCGCTTCGGCCTCACTCGATACCGCCACTAACAAGCCTCCGCTGGTTTGCGGGTCACACAAAATGGCTTTTTGATGATCAGTAAGGGCGGGTAAGTGTTCGCCATAACTGTCGTAGTTACGGTGGGTTCCGCCGGGAACACAACCTTGCGCAAGATAGTCGAGGGCGCGAGGTAAGAGCGGCACTGCATCGAGTGTTAATTTGGCGGTGAGTTTAGCGCCTTGGCACATTTCGAGCAGATGGCCTGCAAGACCAAAGCCAGTGACATCGGTCAGGGCGTTTACGCCTTTGATCTTAGCGATCTTAGCGCCTACGCTATTGAGTTGGCACATGGCATTCACCGCAATGTGGCTATCTTCGTCTTTTAGCTTCTTCAGCTTTTGTGCCGTGGTCAGGATGCCAATGCCAATCGGTTTTGTGAGATACAAACGATCGCCAGTTTTAGCAGTGTCGTTTTGTTTTAAATCGGTTAAGGCGATTTGTCCTGTTACTGCAAGGCCAAAGATAGGTTCAGGTGCATCGATGCTATGACCGCCAGCCAGCATAATGCCTGCTTCCATACAGGCTTGACGACCGCCATCAACCACTTGTTGCGCGATTTCGGCAGGCAATTTGTTGATTGGCCAGCCTAAAATAGCAATCGCCATCATCGGCGTGCCGCCCATGGCGTAAATATCACTAATCGCATTGGTGGCAGCAATGCGGCCAAAGGTAAAGGGGTCATCAACAATGGGCATAAAAAAATCAGTGGTACTGATAATGCCAATCTCATCATTGAGCTTATACACGGCCGCATCATCGCGACTCTGATTGCCGACCAGCAGATTGGGATCGGTAAATACGGGGAGCTGGGAGGCTAAAATGGTCGTTAGTACCTTCGGCGAAATTTTACAGCCGCAACCGGCACCATGACTATATTCGGTGAGTTTAATGCTATCGGTTGGAGATACTGCACAATTCGACATGAGCCTAACATCCTGTAAAAAGTGAATGAGGCATCATAATAATAGGATACGGCCACCATGCAAGGCGGCCGTATGATTTTTACCGATAATTGTGGCCTAGCTATAAGTTGCAGTCAGGCTCTTCCAGCTTTTTTGCTGATTCAGGAGTCGGGTTTTTAGCTCTTCGACTTGCTGCAATAATTGCTGATCGACCAGTTGCTTACGTTTGGCCTCTAACAGTGCCTTTTGGGCTTGATAATATTCGAGTAAGTGTTGTTTCATCAACTCATACTCTTGTTGAATCTTTTCAATAATTTCATCGGCATTTGGCAAATTGAGCACTTTGCTTTTAGCATGCAGCAGTTGCATTTGTAAGCGGGCACTCTCGATTCGCTCCTGCGGACTCGTGCGTAAGTCTTTGGCTAAACCCACCCAAGATAACGCCTTAATCAACCACTTAGTGGGATCGTAATGCCACCATTTAATGCCGTTACGATAATCGTTTTCGAAGATATGGTGGAAATTATGGTAACCCTCACCGTAGGTCAGTACAGCCAGAAAACCGTTATCGCGGGCCGTATTTTTATCGGTATAAGGTTGGCTACCCCACACGTGGGCGAGGGAGTTAATGAAGAAGGTGCAGTGATGCACGACCACTAAGCGCAGAAGTCCCGCCATCAGTAACATACCCGCGATATTGCCAGTGAACCAGCCTAATAAAGCAGGCAGACCAATATTCATAAGTAGCACAAGCGCAAGATAGTGCTTGTGTTGCCACATCACGATACGGTCGTTCTGCAAATCACGCACGTTTTGGTAGTCATGGTAGCGTTGGGCTTGGTATTCGCGCAGCATCCAACCGATATGGCTGTACCAGAAACCCATGTTGGCGGAGTAAGGATCTTTGTCATTGTCATCGACATGCTTATGATGCACTCGATGATCGGATGCCCAATGTAACGCGCTGTTTTGTAATGCTAATGCACCACCAAGTGCGTAGATGAAACGTATTACAGGGTGTGCCTTATAGGCTTTATGTGACCAGAGTCTATGGTAACCCGCAGTGATCGACAGGCCACTGGCAAAGGCTAGCACCACAAAAGCAATCCATTCGCTGGCACCGTAACCGTGGGCTAGGCCATACCAAGGAACGAGGATTACCGCACTGAGAAAGGTTAGGCTAAATAGGGTGACATTAAGCCAGATGATAGGGGGTTTATTCATTATAGTTTCCAATATCCGCATTTGAGCGTACAACTGTAAGCTAATTTAGCCCAGCAATCTTGTTTGGTCAAGGTGGATAGGGCTGTGTTTCAATCGCAAAAGCGGTATTATCGCGTCATTACATTCAGTTAGCGGATTCAAGAATGGGTATTCGTGCACAGCAAAAAGAGAAAACTCGGCGGGCTCTAGTCGATGCGGCCTTTAATCAGCTCAGTGCTGAGCGGAGCTTCTCTAGCTTAAGTTTGCGAGAAGTGGCGAGGGAAGCCAACATTGCGCCCACATCCTTTTATCGTCATTTTAAGGATATGAATGAACTTGGGTTGACTATGGTCGACGAGGGCGGGCTTACCCTAAGGCAAATGATGCGCAAGGGGCGTCAACGTGCTGAAGCGGGTGGTAGCGTGATCCGTATATCAGTGGATACCTTTATGGAAGTACTTGATTCTAATCCAAACGTTTTCAGAATTTTACTGCATGAGCGTTCAGGTACCTCGGCGGCATTCCGCGCAGCGGTGGCTCGCGAGATCGAACATTTTATTTCTGAACTGGCTCATTACACTGAAGCGACGGCGGGCCGTACACCTATGCTGGCCAGAGCACAGGCAGAAGCGCTAGTGACCTTAGTGTTTAACGCCGGAGCGTCGGCACTGGATATGAAGCGCGCCGATCGTAAAGTGCTTGCCGATCAATTAGTAATGCAGCTGCGCATGGTCGCCAAGGGCGCTGAAGCATTACAACATAAAGTAGAACATCGTTAGTTGGGTATGGTTTGACTAAAAACAAAGGAGCCACAGGCTCCTTTGTTTTTAGGTATATAGAGTCGCCTAACGACGCTCTAGCAGTACACCTGTTTCCATATGGTCGGTATAAGGGAACTGATCGAATAGCGCAAAACGTGTCACCTTGTGAGTCTGATTTAGTTGCTGCAAATTGTCTTTTAAGGTATAGGGATTGCACGAGATATACAAAATCCGCTCATAACCTTGCACTAAGTCCAACGTAGCTGGGTCGATACCTGCTCTTGGTGGGTCGACAAAAATGGTGCTGCACACATAGCTATCCAGATCGATGCCTTCTAAGCGCCTGAAGCTGCGTTTTTTGGCCATCGCATCGCTAAACTCTTCCGCCGACATGCGGATAATTTGCAGATTATCGATATTGTTGACTTCGATATTGTATTGGGCTGCATCTACTGAAGGTTTGGCCAACTCGGTCGCGAGCACGCGATTAAAGTTTTGTGCCAGCGCGATAGAGAAGTTGCCATTACCACAGTAAAGCTCCAGCAAATCGCCTTGGCTGTGTTGAGTCACGTCGATAGCCCATTCCAGCATCTTGATTGCCACCTTGGCATTTGGCTGGGTAAAGCTGTTTTCGATTTGTTTGTAATGGAAAACTTTGTCATTCACTTGCAGTGACTCAACTACAAAGTCTTTATCTAAATCGATTTTCTGTTTGCGCGCACGGCCAATGATATTGACCTTAAATTGGCTGCTCAATCTGGCTTTGAGCGCGGTGGCTTCGCTGCGCCATTGGTCATCAAGCTGTCTGTGATACAGCAGTGATACTAGAATCTCACCACTGAGCGTTGATAAAAAATCAACCTGGAAGAGTTTGTGGCGTAGGCTGTGGTTAGGTTTTAACTCGGCGATCAGTGCCGCCATCATTTGATTGATTAACGCACTCGCAGGTAAGTATTGATCACAACGTACTTTGTCGTTCAATACTTTATCAAACATGTAATAGTATAAATCGTCGCCCTCATGCCATACGCGAAACTCGGCGCGCATACGGTAGTTGGCAGGCTCAGAGGCAAACACTTCAACACTCGGCGTCTCAAATTGGGCAAAGGCCTGCTCTAGCTTGATACGCTTTGCAGTCAGTTGCGCATCATAGGTCGTGGGATCCATTGCTGCTAAATTCATTGTTGATTCACCGTGGCTGTAAATTGGGGCGCAAATTTTATACTAGGTGACACGAATGTCCAGCATCTTGGTTTTGCGGTTTGAGCAAAGCTGTGGGAAAATCCGCCCGCGCATGGGGCGAAGAAGAATTAACTGGAGATGGGCTTGTCGCAACCAATATTAGTATTCGATTCTGGCATCGGCGGTCTATCCGTATTAGCAGAAATTCGCAAACTGCTTCCTCACCATGATTACTGCTATTTATTCGATAATGCCAGATTGCCCTATGGCGAGTTGGAAGAGCAGGAACTTGTCTCGGGTTGTGTCGCGCTAATCGACCAAGTCGTAGAGCGTACCCATGCAGCTATTGTTGTCGTTGCCTGCAATACCGCGAGTACGGTTGTGCTGCCCGCGCTGCGTGCCACTCTATCTATTCCTGTGGTGGGAGTTGTCCCCGCCATTAAACCCGCGGCGCAGTTATCTAAAAGTAAGCGTATTGGTTTGCTTGCCACCCCAGGTACGGTAAAGCGCCACTATACTCACGAACTCATTAGCCAATTTGCCGATGACTGCCATGTAGAGCTGTTCGGATGTTCGGAATTAGTGCTGATGGCCGAGCAGAAGATTGCCACTGGTCAGCTGGATATGGTGCGATTAACGCAGATATTGTCGCCGATTGTCGAGGCGGAGTTAGATGTATTGGTACTTGGATGTACTCATTTCCCAATGATGCGTGATGAATTGCAGCAGGTATTGGGTCAAGGTGTGACTCTGCTTGATTCAGGTGAGGCAATAGCTAAACGAGTCAAAACACTGTTAGCTACTAAGAGCGAACAGCAAGGTCTAAAAGACGCGCATCAAGATTCGGTTATGCAGGCGTTTTATACTAAAGCGGAAATCAGTGAGGGATTGATGACTATGTTAGTCGATTGTGGCTTTTCGGCCCTAGAGCGAATCACCACAATCAACCAGAACGGATAAGCTAACGCAGATTATTCATCAGTACCTGTACGGTCGGCAGCTTCCGAATCTTGAGTCTTAGCTTCTCTAACCTTTAAGGTTCTTTCTTGGAAGTTAAAGTCATTTAGCTTAACCATTGCTTTTTGAGCACCTGCTTCGGACATTTCAACAAAACCGAAGCCTTTACGGCGGCCTGTTTTACGATCTCGAACTAAACGGACTGAATTGACTGGGCCGAATTCACCAAACAAGACTTTCACTTCTCCCTCATGCACACGATAAGGCAAGTTACCTACATAGAGTGTCATTGTCGGGCCGACATATTGTTCATCAGCAGCTTGAGTGGTACCTAAATCAGGGACAAATTTAAAGATAAGCGTAGTAATAATCACGCCAGCAACAAAGGCGATGTAAGCGGGTAATGTTGTTGCAAATTGAGATAGCGCAATTGCGCCAAGAATGGCAATAACCAAAACAATAAGAAATGACTTTTGCATATAAATGCTCTCTGAATGAAATAGAAAATGATAAATAACTGTTAACAGCAAGTCATATGGTAATGAATTATTTACTTTTACACTAGACTGCTGCCGAAAAATTGAGCGCGAATTATCATTTATCAGATAAAAACTTACATCAAAATTGAATAACCAAGCCAAAATAGATAAAAAATAAACATAATGCTTAAAATGTCGGCGTACAGTTTTTAGGGGCTAAAAAAGCGCTTGCACAAAAAGTTCCGCTGCCTATAATGCGCATCCACTGACACGGCAGACAGCGATACGCAGTTTCAAGTGCCAGTTCATCAAGTGATTCAGTCCTTGATGAGCGAAAAGAAAGTTTAAAAAACTACTTGACGCAAAAACGGGAATGCGTAAAATACGCAGCCCTGACCCGCTGAAATCACTTGTGATAATGCGATGGTCAATGCTCTTTAACAATTTATCAAGCAAATCTGTG
Organism: Shewanella sp. MM_2022_3; assembly: GCF_022557375.1. NCBI lineage: Bacteria > Pseudomonadati > Pseudomonadota > Gammaproteobacteria > Alteromonadales > Shewanellaceae > Shewanella > Shewanella sp. MM_2022_3. Next base: position 547 of record NZ_JAKZGV010000007.1, on the reverse strand, counting down.
TGGACACTCACAGGTGTTGAGTTAATCGAAATTACTCTGCCGTTTGGCGAGTAATCAAAGAATTAAATCAATGAATGAGTGTTCATAGCAATATGTACATACAGTAATGTATAAATTGAAACGCAATGCTTCTTAGTGAGCGAAGCGAATCAAAACAGTAGAATTCATTGAGTCGTTTAACGCGAGTTAAACAAAAAACTTTTAATTGAAGAGTTTGATCATGGCTCAGATTGAACGCTGGCGGCAGGCCTAACACATGCAAGTCGAGCGGCAGCACAAGGGAGTTTACTCCTGAGGTGGCGAGCGGCGGACGGGTGAGTAATGCCTAGGGATCTGCCCAGTCGAGGGGGATAACAGTTGGAAACGACTGCTAATACCGCATACGCCCTACGGGGGAAAGGAGGGGACCTTCGGGCCTTCCGCGATTGGATGAACCTAGGTGGGATTAGCTAGTTGGTGAGGTAATGGCTCACCAAGGCGACGATCCCTAGCTGTTCTGAGAGGATGATCAGCCACACTGGGACTGAGACACGGCCCAGACTCCTAC